>CAZZPB010000062.1:0-12502 GCA_964655905.1 uncultured Candidatus Peribacteria bacterium | reverse complement strand
TATCGTCCACTTTACATCCATTTCGGAAAAATTAAAGCCGGAAAGCCTTGTAGCCCTTTTGAATGAATATTTTGGCGCCATGTCCCAGGTTATTTTTGATGAGGGTGGAACACTGGATAAATTTGAAGGAGATGCGATTATGGCTTTTTTTGGCGCTCCCCTGGAACAAAAAGACCATGCCGCGCGCGCCTGCGGCGCGGCGCTTAAAATGCGTTTAAAACTTGGCGCGCTCACAGAATCCTGGAAAAGTGCGGAGTTGCTGCCTGGCGGAGAAAATAAACCTGCTCTGGATTTTCGCTGCGGCATAAGCACCGGAGAAGTAATCGTTGGCAATATGGGCTCTTCCGAGCGCTTTGACTACACGGTCATGGGTGACACCGTCAATCTTGGCTCGCGGCTGGAAAGCGCCAACAAAAAATATGAAACCCACACAATGGTGAGTGAACCGACATACGAAGCGGTGAAAAACGCCTTTGAACTGCGTGAGCTCGATATCATCCAGGTTGTCGGCAAAAGCATGCCAATGAAAGTTTATGAACTATTGGCTCCAAAAGGACAACTTCCAACCAATGCTCTTCAGTTGCTCAAAAGCTATCAGGAAGGCATTCAGATGTATCATGATCGCAAATTTGCCCAAGCGCTTGCCAAATTTGATGAGATTCTCAAGGTTTATCCCGAAGATGGTCCATCAAAACTCTATCGCCAGCGCTGCGAGGTGCTAAGAGATTTCCCCCCTCCCGCTGACTGGAACGGGGTGTTTGAAATGAAGACCAAGTAATTTCCAGTTTGAAAAACGCGCAACACAAACTTTAGGCCTTCCCCGCTTTCGCGGGGATGACAAACGACTTTCCCCGCTTTCGCGAGGATGACAAACGACTTTCCCCGCTTTCGCGAGGATGACAAATGACTTTCCCCGCTTTCGCGGGGATGGGGTGACAATCAGCTTGCGCTAATATGAAGTATAAATAAATTAATTCCGTCTGTCATTCCCGCGCAGGCGGGAAATGAACATAATCTAAATTATTTCTGAATTATTTCGGTTCAAAAGATTTTTCTTTTCACTTGCGCCTCTCCACATTCAGGTATTCAGTAGTCAAATACGCAAGCATCAAAAAGATAAATCCCACGATGAATATCCAGTTCAAATTCAGCTGGAAGAAATGAATTTCGGCAAAAAAGGTAATCATGGCAAATGCATTTAAAAGAAGGGTCGCTATCCAGAAACCAAGAGATTCGCGATGTTCCGGAAAACTCAGGTGCGTAAGACGTTTCAACATGAAACCAAGGAAAAATAGCATAAAAAACCCCGCGACAAGCACAATATTCGATAAAGACGGATCTTTTGCATAAGAGACATCTTTTGTTATCATATAAAGCAAAAAAGGATGCATAATCCAGACGGCAAAAGTAACAATGCTCGCCAGAATGAAAAGCATGCGCCGCCTCAAGAAAAACCGTTTTACGGCAATAACTCCTTCAAGATGTTCAAGTTTTTCAAATAATTCAGAAAGTTCCTGATAATTGTGAACCTGGAACGTGAATTTACAAATAAATATTTTCCTGAAAAAAGACATGTAAGCGTTTGTTCTACTTATATTCAAACCAAAATCGGCAATAATTTTTGATATTCTTTCTAATTGTCCTATACGATCTTCGGTGTATACCTTCAATGTAACCTGTGTGTTTTTATGTATTTTTTTAGGTTTTAACAGGGTTGTTAGCCTAAAAGAGCCAATTTGCACAATATCTGTGCGTGGATAGAGAAAATGAATAAGATCAAGGGGACTGAGCGTACCATCTCCAACAGTGACAAAAATATCCTCAAGTGTTTTGTAGCCCATCTTTGGATGTTTCTGATAAAATTGTTGAATGCGTTTTTGTGAAATATTTTTTACCAGTCCCATACCTGCGCGATCAAATTCTTTTTGGAGCAGATTTTTCCCAATCTTCATCTTGGCCTCAATGGATTCACGTTTGAAATATTCACGAATTTTATTTTTAGCCGAACTGGTTTTGGCAAAAAACAGCCATTCACGGTCAGGCCCTTTTGTTTTATCTGAAGAAATAATGCGCACGGTATCGCCGGTTTTCAAAGCGGTGGTCATGGGGACGATTTCATTGTTGACATCGGCTTTTAGGGCCTGGTGGCCAATCTGCGTGTGGATCGAATAAGCAAAATCAATACAGGTGGCGCCTTTGGGCAGATCGATGGGATCTCCGGTTGGAGTGAAAATAAAAATTCTATCCTGAAAAATATCCACTTTAAGGTCATCAATGAACGATTCATGAGCGGTTGCCGCTTTATCGAGTTCAAGAATTTTTGTTACCCAATGGGATCTTTTATCCGCTTCAAGTTGAACGCGGCTTCTGTTGTTGTTGCCGTCAAAATATCGGGCTGCTATGCCATATTCAGCCTCAAGATGCATTTGATGCGTGCGAATTTGAAACTCGGTAATCATGCCATTCAATCCAAAAACGGTGGTGTGCAGGCTTTGGTAGCCGTTAATTTTTGGAACGGCAATATAATCCCTAAACTTGCCTAGTTTTGGCTTAAACATGGTGTGAAGTACGCCCAATATTTGATAACAATCCGAACGTTCAGGCACCAAAATGCGCACGGCAATAAAATCATCCAGTTCATCGAGCCTTTTGCCCTGTGAAACAATTTTTTTATAGATGGTATAAAGATTTTTCTGTCTGCCTATGACAATGGCCTTAATTTTGTCTTTATCAAGCTCTTTTTGAACCGTCTGAATCGTAGCTTCTAAAACTTTTTGATTTTTTTCACGGTTCCTGCGCATCCTGTCGGCAATATTTTCATAATCATCAGGATAGATATAACGAAAACATAAATCCTCAAGTTCGCTTTTAAGTTCTTCAATACCAAGCAAATTTGCTACAGGCGCAAAAATCTCCAGTGTTTCACGTGATATGCGCTGACGTTTCTCTTCTTTATCGATATATTGAAGCGTACGCATATTGTGCAACCTGTCCGCGAGTTTAATAAGAATAATGCGCGGGTCTTCCGCCGTATAAACAAAGAGTTTTTTTAACGACTCAATCTGCCGGCTGGCCATTTCGTTGCGGAAATGAACCTTGGAGAGTTTCGTTATTCCGTTCACTAAAAAAGCCACTTTTTTACCAAATTTGGTTTCGATTTCATGTAGAGTGTGGTGGGTATCCTCCGGAACGTCATGTAGAAAAGCCGCAATGAGCGTATCTTCATCGGCATGTAGCGAAATTAGAATGCGCACGGTTTCCACTGGATGAATGATATATGGCTTATTTTCCCTGCGGAGTTGCCCTTCATGCGCTTTGGCCGCGAAATAAAAAGCCTCCCGAAATTTTTTATCATTCAGGTTTGGAAGATAGCGCCTGGCATCTTCAACCATCAGGTCAACATCAATGCCAAAGTCCTGCCTGAGATCCAAAATGAGCGATTCTTTTTGTTCCATATTTGTTGTATCAAAAAGAATAAAAAGCCATCAACCAGGCCGAGCCTCGAAGGGAGCAACCATTAATAGAAAAAGAAGCCACTCCCAGTATCAAGTACAAAATAATTACCGGAAAATTATTACAAAAATCACCTTGTCTGAATGCAAAAAGTGTGGCATAAGAAAGCCATGATGTCAAATGATTTCTCTCCAAAAAAAAACAAAAAAGTCCTTGTGGGCATGTCCGGTGGGGTGGATTCGTCTGTAACTGCATGTCTTCTCAAGGAACAGGGCTATGATGTTATTGGCATCCATCTGCGGTTTTGGACTGATCCCACTGTTTTTAGCGAAGACGAAATTAAAAAATTTCCCCAAAATAAATGCTGTACTTTGGAGGGTCTTACAAGAACGCGTCAAATTTGCCATCGTCTTGGAGTTCCTTTTTATGTGTTGAATTTTGAAGAAAATTTTAAGAGGGATGTAGTGGATTTTTTTGTGGATGGCTACGGCAGGGGCATTACCCCAAATCCGTGCATTGAATGTAACCGGAACATTAAATTCGGTCTTTTTTTGGAAAAAATGAAAGAGCTTGGGGCGGATTATATCGCGACTGGCCATTATGCCAGAAAAATAACTGTAAATAGAGGCGGCAGAAAGCAATATCAGCTTTGGGCCGCCAAGGATACAATCAAGGATCAAAGCTATTTTCTCTACACTCTTACCCAGGAAAAACTGAAACATGTACTGTTTCCACTGGGTGATTTTACCAAGGCTGAAGTTAGAAAAATGGCTCAAGATTACGGTATTCCGGAGGTCAATCAACAAAAAGAAAGTCAAAATCTCGGCTTTTTCCCCGAGGCTAAACATGCCGAATTTTTAAAACGCCACCTCAAACGGCACGCATTTACGCGCGGTCCAATTGTGACAACCAAAGGCAAAAAGCTTGGAACACATAACGGATTGCCGCAATATACCATTGGTCAAAGAAAAGGTTTGGGTATTGGAGGCATAAAAGGTTTGGAGAAGGAGGAAGGTCAGGGATGGTATGTGGTGAGAATTGACCAGGCTCAAAACACGCTTGTCGTTGGGAGAAATGAGGATCTTTTTACATCAACATTCAGAGCTCACACGCTTTCTTTTGTTGAAGGGCAGCCTTTGAAGGATATTTATTCCCTGCAGGCGAAAATCCGCCATCGTTTTCCGCAGCAGAATGCCATTTTAAAGCTTAAAACAAAAGAAAATAGCAACACCTGCCTGATTGAATTCGAACGGCCGCAACGTGCGATAACCCCGGGTCAATCGGTTGTTTTTTATGAGGGAGAAATGGTCCTGGGAGGCGGAATAATTGCATGAAACATGAAAAATGGCTTATAATTAACAGACAGGCCGTGTTTTTTTTCTTATATCATGTTGCCAAAATCCAAAAAAGAAAATTTTGAAAAATCCTTCGAAAGAACAAAAATAATTTCCGTTAAAAAGGATGAAGATACGTTAATGGGTCGTAGGGAACGGTCGCGACCGTTCCCTACGACCCATTATCAATTGCACATTGATCCACCTGTTGCAGAGACAGGCCGTGTGCAAACAGACCCCATACAAAAAGATCGCGATATGCCCGTACGGCATGTATTTTCACGTAAAATATGGAATACCCTGGAATGGCTGGGCGTTTCGGCGCTTATTTTTATGTTGCTGTTTTTTATTCTCAATTTTTCCGCGTACAGCACATTATTTGTTTCAAAATTCAACAGATTGCGCGGTGATTTTCAGGCAAATCCTTTCGCCCAAAACCTTTTTCCATCTGCGCAAAATGCCGAAAATCAACAGCCTTTGCCGCTGACGACCAACGCCGTCCAGAGCAAAAAACAGACACTTCCTCTTAATTTGGAAATTGCGCCGCCCGATGACCGCATTATTATTCCGCGCATTAACCGGAATGTGCCCATCATAAGAGCAAAATCAGAAAATCTTATCAAGCGCGACTGGAATGCCCTTGAAAAAGATCTTCAGGAAGCGTTGCGCAATGGCGTTGTGCAGTATCCGGGCACGGCCAATCCTGGTGAAAATGGCAATGTTGTTGTCACAGGGCACAGTTCATATTTTGCGTGGGATCCGGGGCGTTTTAAGGATGTTTTTGCCCTTCTGCACGAGGTGGCTATTGGCGACAAAATTATTATTTATTATCAACAAAAAAAGTATATCTACCAGGTTTACGATATCAAAGTGGTGCTGCCCGACCAGGTCGAAATTTTGACTCAAAAAGGGGAAAATCGGCTCACATTACTGACATGCACACCTGTTGGAACAAATTTAAAACGTCTGATCGTTTTCGCGAGGCCTGTTTTGCCGTAGAGGCGCAAAATTTTGCGTCTCTACGGCAAAACAGGCATTTAAACCTGACTCAAACGTTTTAGCAGTTCCTCTTCGCCGGCCTGTTCCTGGGCTTTTGATGCGTCTTCCGCGGTTGTTAGGGCTTTGCGTTTTTCCTTGGCCTCAAAATCTTTCCACACTCATTCTGGGGGCAACCTACGGTTTCCCCCAGGTACCCCCGCTTTCGCGAGGGCCCCCTTCCCATTTACAAGCCTTCGGTTGGGAACCCACAAGACCCAACCTTCGGCTTAAACCTGACTCAAACGTTTTAGCAGTTCCTCTTCGCCGGCCTGTTCCTGGGCTTTTGATGCGTCTTCCGCGGTTGTTAGGGCTTTGCGTTTTTCCTTGGCCTCAAAATCCTTCCACTCCAGAAGGTGTTTTTCGTTCAGCTTTTGCAATTCTTTCTCATATTCCTTGTCTAGACTGGCTAATTGTTCCTTTTCAGTCACCAGGATGTCGCGAAACTTTTTAATTTGATCTTCTGTCATGATAGGCAAAATCTGAAACCAGTAATTGCGCTCTTCTTCATTCATGGATTCCGTTTCTTTTATCAGTGTTATCAAATCAGGAAATTTTTCCGTTACAATCGCCGGAACAGTATATGAAGAAGCGGCGGCGGCCGTAGCCGCCGCCGACTTGTCATCACCGTCTCCAAGTGAAGACAGATCAAGACCCGTTTTTATTTTGGCCGGTTTCGGTCCGCCCGTGGCGGATTGACCTGCGTTACCCCCTGATTTGATAGTGATATCATCTGCCATGTACTTTGATTATAAAACAAGGATTTTTTTTCACAATAACATTTTCATTTTTTCATAGATTTTTAAATAATATAAATATCTCCACCCGCTTGTTCAAGGCGTTCCTTAATAAGCCTCAATTGCTGTGTCATATTTTCAATTTGGTAGGTATCACGACCGCCTGAGTCCCATAACTTCCTGATTTCCCTGATGGTAGTCAACAGATTGACTGAATCAAAATCAGCTTTCCCACGGTTTTCTTCACTCAAAGCGTCATAAACAGGATTATTTAGCAGCGATGAAGGACGGTATAAATTGATTTCTCCTTTGTCAATTTTGGCCATCAACATAAGCAAAAATTCCTGATTTTTGGGATCCAGACCCTGTTTGTTTGCAAGCGGATTATTCAGCATCTGCTGGGTTTCATCGCTGATGTTGTGGTCTTTATAATCCAGAAGCCTGGTTTTTGGCTTATTTTGTACCGGCGGATTTTGATTTTGATCGGGCATATACATTTGATGCAAAATATCTCACCATTATACCAGTAAAAAGGCTTTTGTAGAAGGGGAACGGCGGATTTGATCGTAGTTTTTCCTAAAAAATTTTATTGATAGAGCTCGCTTCGGCTCAGAACTGGCTTGCGCCCTCTTCTTCGCCTTGCTCGCGCTCGCGCCGTGCGCTCGCATGAAGCTCCCCGTAGAAGCGGGCTCCAGAATACCATTGGCATGAGCCAATGAATGAATGCCGTTCGCCCGAAAGGCGACAAGCGCAGCTTGAATGAAAGAGATACTCCGTGCGTAAGCACGGGGAGCTTCATTCAAAGAAAAAAACGTATGATCCACTATTATTTGTTATAATGCCATCGTTCAACCCAATCCTCTCTACTTGCTGCCTACTACTTACTACTTTATAAAAACATGAACAAGCAGGCCATTGCTGACCGCATCAAAAAACTTCGTGAAAAAATTAAAGAGCTCAACTATCAATATTTTGTGCTGGATAAATCCGATGTTACTGAAGCCGTTCGTGATTCACTCAAACAGGAATTGAAATCTTTGGAGGACCGTTTTCCTGAATTTATTACCACTGATTCGCCAACACAGCGCGTGGGAAGTGTTTTAAGCGCGCGTTTTGACAAAGTTAAACATTTGACACCTAAAAAAAGCCTTCAGGATGCGTTTTCGCAGGAAGACGTGCGCGACTGGCACACGCGCATTGCGAAGCTGGTACCGGACTCACATATAACGTTTGTTTGCGAACTGAAAATTGATGGTCTCAACCTTACTTTGCATTACAAAAACGGTAAATTTGAACGCGCTCTTACCCGTGGCAATGGCCTGGAGGGGGAAGACATCAGCCACACAATCCGCACTATTGAAGCGGTTCCCCTTGAACTAAATGAACTTATTGACGTGGAGGTGTCCGGCGAAGTGTATATGTCCAGGGCAAGTTTTCAACAGCTAAATGAAGAACAAAAACGAAAAGGAGAAGAAGCATTTGCGAATCCGCGCAACGCCGCGGCAGGCAGCGTCCGGCAGTTGGATCCGGGTATTGCCGCGGCAAGGCATCTTTCCGTATTTTTTTATGAACTTGGCCAAAACAGCCTTGATTATCCTCCAAAAACACAACAACAGGTGCTGGAAAAATTGCAAGATCTTGGTCTGCCGGTCAATCGCAAGTATCATTTTTGTGAAACTCTGGAAAGTGTTTTGGAGTTTCTTGGACAATGGCAGGATAAGCGGGACAATCTGCCATATCAGATAGACGGCATTGTCATCAAGGTGAACGATAAAGAGCAGGCTGCGGCAATGGGCTTTACCGCAAAGGCTCCGCGTTACGCGATTGCCTATAAATTCCCCGCGGAGCAGACTACAACGCAGATTCTGGATATTCATGTTCAGGTTGGCCGCACCGGTGTGTTGACTCCAGTGGCTGTACTGCGTCCCGCCCGTGTGGCCGGCTCAACCATTTCACGCGCCACGCTCCACAATCAGGATGAAATTCAAAAAAAAGATATCCGCATTGGCGACACCGTAATCATTCAAAAGGCCGGTGATGTCATTCCGGAAGTTGTGGCTGCGCTTAAAGACCTTCGCACGGGTCGTGAAAAAATCTTCCATTTTCCCAAAAAATGTCCCGTGTGCGGTTCAAAAGTGAACAGACCTGAAGGAGAATCGGCTTACCGTTGCGCAAATGTTGATTGTTACGCCCAGGATCGTGAGCGTTTTATCCATTTTGTGAGCGTTTTGAACATTGATGGATTGGGTGAAAAAGTTGTTGATCAGTTGTTGGAAACAGGCCTTGTGGATGATCCCGCCGACCTTTTTACCCTCACAAATGACGATTTTTTGAGTCTGCCATTGTTTAAGGATAAACGTTCAGAAAATCTCACTGCGGCTATCATGAAAGTAAAAAAAGTTCCCTTGGCCAGGCTGCTTTTTGCTCTTGGTATTCGGCATGTAGGTGAGGAAACAGCGTTGGAGCTGGCGCATTTTGTTGAAGCAGATAGCGCAAATGGTAGGGACATGTCGCAACCTGTCTCTTTTAGTCCGGTTTCGCTTGTTTTATTAATTCACAGATACAATGTTGAAAAACTGGAGGAAATTGAGGGTTTTGGAGAGAAAATCGCGAAGGAAATTATTCACTGGTTTAGTGAGGGCAAAAATATTGATTTTCTAAAAAAACTGGAAAAAGTCGGCGTGGAAATTACAAAAGAATCCCTGCAGGCAGGTAAGGGTCCCGACCGTTCTCTGCTGGCAGGGAAACATTTTGTTGTTACCGGCACTCTAAAAAACATGTCCCGCGATGAATCAAAAGCCAAAATCCGACAAGCAGGAGGCAAAATCCAGGGCGCCGTCAGCGCGAAAACCGATTATGTCCTCTGCGGCGAAAATCCCGGCAGCAAGTATGCTAAAGCCAAAAAACTCGGCATCCCCATTCTAAATGAAGCGGATTTTCTCAAAATGCTTGACGAAATATAAAAAGTGACTTTATTACGAACAACAAATTTATAAAATTACATTTTGATAAATGTGTTAGTGATAGCTTAAAACCGTTAAAATCCGTTATAGCTATAGC
This sequence comes from uncultured Candidatus Peribacteria bacterium, assembly GCA_964655905.1. Classification (GTDB taxonomy): domain Bacteria; phylum Patescibacteriota; class Gracilibacteria; order UBA1369; family UBA1369; genus CAYHVY01. The sequence goes on along the minus strand of CAZZPB010000062.1, from coordinate 2,883 downwards.
CGACACACGTCGTTAGAAAAGGTACGAAAAGCGAATAAAATGTGAACCCCCTCTGTCATTTCAAGTGATTGCAAGACATTTGTCATTTCGAGCGAGTGAAACGAGTCGAGAAATCTCTAAAATAACAGCAAACAGGTGTTTTTGCGCTTGTAACAACGTAGATCTCTCCGCTCGCTTCGCTCGGTCGAGATGACAGGGGTTTCTTGCGCTCAGATTGAGGTGACAGGCTCACTCCACCAGCTCTCTAATACACCTCGTCGTGTTTTCCGATGTATATGGGAATAACGGTGTTGTTTTTTATTATGAATTGCAATGTGATTCTGTATGCAATATTGATGGATACGCTGTACAGACCGCCCAATCTTCCATGCAATTTATGCAGCCGGAGGGATGGGTGTTTTGGATTTAACGCAAGCAGACGAATAGTTTTTGCGTACTGCTTTTCCAATGATGGATGCGTCAGCAGGAATTTTTTTGCAATTTTCTCATAAGATTCGGTAAAAATAATTCTAGTCATTAGATTTAATGTTTTTTAAATGTTTTTTGACGGAATCGTGATATTTCCCTTTTTTAATATCCTGTTCAGATTCAATGAGCGCTGCGGTTAATTCACATTCGCGAAGACGATTGAATTCTTTCGCAGTCAAGATGATGTATTTTTCTTTCCCTCTGACAGTAATAATGGTCTCCAGTCCTTTTTTGGCATAGGTTTCTATTGTTGAAATGCCCCTGGTTTTGAGTTCATTGGCGGTGACAGTATTATTCATAGTACTTTTATTAGTATTGCAATAAATATTATATAAAGTATCTTTCATTAAATCAAGAGCCAAGTGATTTTCGGCTTTCGATCATTTAATTTTATTTGGAATTTGATCATTGGTTATTGATCATTCCATTAACATTCGCTCACTCCACCAGCTCTCCTCCTAAAAACTCCATAATTCTCGTTGTGTTTGGATCAGTTTCCGGTTTATTTTGATTATCTTCGAGTACGGGCACTACTTTAAAACGCAGCTGAAAAACGGCAAAAAGCGCGCTTTCCAGAGCCAAACGGTGCAAAGGCTCATTAAATTTGTCCAGGTTAAATTTATTCTGAAAACTGATTTTTACAATATTGCCCATAAGCGCCTGAATTTTGCCTGTACTCAATGTGCGGCTGGCAATGGCGTTGCCAAGGTGTTTTAGAACTTTGGGCCACTCCTTTTGCAATTCATCCAATGATAAAACACCAACATCCGGTGTATGAATGGGTTGATGGACCCTAACAGGAACAGATTTTTCTGTAATTTTGGCCATGGGTTTAATGGCGTCAATACCTTCAATATGGTTAGCTGATATTTCATTTTTCGCACCCATAACGCCAAGACATACCTCAACAATGGCTATTTCCAGGGGTAATTGCGGAATAACGGCAAATTTTTGCTGTTCATATGATTTCTGAAATATTTCAATAAAAACCAGAATCCGCCGCGCCGTCCCGCTGTCTCCAACATTGATTGCCGCGACCATTTTTTGCCTCAAAAACCACAAAAAATCCTTATTAAACTGGTTCAAATCGTTGCCTTCCTGATAGATATTATTGATGTGATCCAGGGCTTTTTTTACCTCTCCACGCCACACAAAATCAAATAATTGATCCATGGCTTCCTGATTGCTGATCCCCAGAATATCGCGCACATGTGCGTACGTTACTTTGCCATTGACGTTTAACTGCTCCAGAAGCCCGATGGCGTCGCGCAGACCGCCCATGGAGCAGCGTGCAATGGCTTCCAGAGCCTCTTTTTCAGCATCAATTTTTTCCTTTTCCGCAATCTCCAGCAGTTGTTTAATAATCGTCGTGTCGTCAATACGCCTGAAATCAAAACGCTGGCAGCGGGAAACAATTGTCAGCGGGACTTTATGCGCTTCAGTCGTCGCCAAAATAAAAAATACATGCGTTGGCGGCTCCTCCAGGGTCTTTAACAGAGCATTAAACGCCTCTTTGGTGAGCATGTGGACCTCGTCAATGATGTATACCTTGTTTTTGGCCCTGGTAGGGGTAAAAATGATCTTTTCCTTGAGGTCGCGCATCTCGTCAATGCCGCGGTTGGAAGCGGCGTCAATCTCGATCACGTCAACAAGGCGGGAATCAAGAATATCCCGGCAGATTTCACAGCTGTTGCAGGGCTCCGCGTCCTGCGGCGCCAGACAATTCACGGCCCTGGCTATCAGGCGCGCGGCCGACGTCTTGCCCGTTCCCCGCGGACCCGTAAAAAGATAGGCGTGGTTCACCTGATCGCTCCTTAGCGCGTTCAAAATGGTCGTACGGATGTGATCCTGGCCTACAAGATCAGCAAAACGCTGTGGCCTGTATTTACGGTAAAGGGACATGGTAACCGCATTATATAGTTGCTTTTTTGATTAGTTTCTTACAGTTCTTTAGCAAGCTCGTCCAGATCTCCTTTTAGATTTGGCTCTTTGGCGGCCTGCAAAACGGCATTAACAGCCTGTTCTTCCAGATATTTTTTATCGAATTTCATTGGAGCGGGTTTGATTTAATCAAGTAGGTTCTTATTGTAATTGTAATTTTATATACCCACAATGGGTCTTTTATAAGGTGTTTACACCATGTAGGCGGCATTTTATGAATCATACGCAAATGACTTTGAATAAATAATATGTGGCATAAATTTCAAAATCCGAATATCAAATTTCAAACAAAGGTCAAATGTTTTAATTATTAATATCAAACAGGAATTTTCAGCACCCATCTTGACTTGACATTTGAACCTTTGATATTGAATTGACATTTGTTATTCGGATTTCGGATTTGATCATAGTTTTTCCTGAATTTTTATTCAAAGAAGAAAACGTATGATCCTAATTATTAGATTTGTCGCCGCC
>CAZZPB010000061.1:0-5691 GCA_964655905.1 uncultured Candidatus Peribacteria bacterium | reverse complement strand
AAATCTGTTTTTCCTTTTTGATGTCCTGAAGAGCTTTGTAGTGCCATTTCCAGCCCTTTTTATTGATTACTTTTAGATTTGCATTTTTGAAAGAATTGAAAGGATTCTCGGGCAAGTCGGTATAAAGAATGTAATGATTTACTTTGTCAATTTTCAATAGTTCATTGACAATATTAAACGTATAATATCCTTTGCCAGTTTTTTGGCTTACAGCGGCACGAATATCAATAGCAATCTTCATGGTATTTGCAGAAACAACACCGGTATTGTACTGAAATTATGGACTTTTTGGTAATTTTATTTACAAAAACACATTTTCTGCTCTATATTGTAGGCAGTATCTTTTTTCCCCTTTATGCCAAAACCGCGTTTTAAAGATATCGTCACCAGTCTTCCATTTGAAAAAAAACTGATAGCCTTGGGAGCGATTTTGATGGTTATAAGTTTGTTTTTACCCTGGTATCAGGATCTGGATTCTTTTCGTACCGGGGACACTTTTACCGGTCTGACGGGCCCTTTGTACATGATCGGTTTTACTTTTTTGATAATTGCTTCTTTTTCTTTGATGTTTCTTGTGACCGACTATTTGGATAAAAAAATGCCTGTTTTTCATGTAAAAACCTCGAAAATTTTCCTGCCAATCGGGATTTTTTCATTTTATTTGTTGATATTGGTTAATACGGTTTATTTTGATAAAGGCTTCGGGGTCAATATTACCTTGAAACAATCGCAATTTGGCATGTTTGTAGCGTTTGTCGCCGCAGCTCTTTTAACAATTGGAGGGTATCTTTTATCGCACGAACGTTCAACAATCATGAAAGAATTTCAGGATGAAACGAACGCGACCATTATTCAAATGCCTTCAATAGAACAAAGTAAGCCGAGAGAAAATCTTAGAAATATTCAACAACCATTATCGACGCAAAAACCTGAGCCTCAGGAAAAAGAAACTATTCAACCCTTCAGAATGGACCTGTAACACGCTCAATATGCTTCCAAACAAAATTGATAATAAATTGTCGCCGGAACTTATATTTTACTGCAAAGATTGCAGAAAGGTTGTAGAAACTCAGGCTGTGGGACGCAAGTTTGTGTACAGATGCCAGGTGTGTCAAACAAAAAATGTGGCTTTTGGAAGTCTAAAAAGTATTAAAAACTTTTACAGAATAAAAGAAGGTGAAATGTCACAAGCTTTAAGCGAAGAAGAGAAGAAAGCCCTAAAAGCAGATAAATTATAAGTAATAGTTTGAAACCGTTTCCGCATTTTTCATGAATTTTTAAGTTTTTGTTTAAAATATTTTCATATCTCACAAGTATAGTGGGAATGTTTTTGGCGCCCCCGATCCGGTCTGGGGCGCCTTGCCGATCTTTGACAAAAATACGGAACCCATCTCAAAAATCCATATCTTAATTTGCATAAATATGAAAAAAATATTTTTCTTTTTTGGAATTTTTGCCCTCGTTCTTTTTGGCTGCGATTCAGCGCCTTTTTTAACAAAAATAAGTGAGGTGCAAAAAAAGCCTCTTAATGGCGTTGTAACTGTTCCAAAAAAATTGCCTGGAATTAAAACACAAAAGAATTTCACCATCAAGAATATAAAATTTCTATTAACTTTCCCGGATGGTTTTAGCGTAGGCGATTATTCAAAAACATATAATGGCATAAGTATTATTGGCGACAAAACAAAGCATTATTTGCACATCATTGTTGAGGAGGCTGCAAACCGCACTATTGAGGATATTAAAAATGAGTTTTTGAAAAATGGCGGCAATGTAAAAATTAAAGCCCAGCCATTTGGTAAAAAGGGTTATGAACTTATTTTTCAACAACGGGATGAAAATCAAGATTATATGATTGTAATCAATAGAACTTTTTTGTTGCCGGTAAATAATCATTATTTTGTGATGAACGAAATTGCTGAAGATTCAAAGGATTATTTTCTATCGCCAGAAATAAAAACTATTGCAGAAAGTTTAAAGGTTTTGTGAATGTGGGCAGGGGTTGCCCCGCGTTTTTTTTGATACGGAATAATGATTATTGTTCCACACAAAAGGTGCGGGGCAGCTCCTGCTGCAGAAAGAGGGTACAGTCATGGAAAAGTTTTTTGTGACCGTTTTCGGTATGTTGATGACCATGCTGATCTGCGTGGCTCCATCAAAGGCGGCAACTCCGCTGATGTTCATGCCTTTTTACAGAGGAGATGCATGGGTCTGCGTGCAGGGACCGGGTGGGAGTTTTTCCCACTCCAAACAGCCGACGCTACATGCTTACGACTTCGACATGGGAGGGAGTGAAAAAGGAGCGAAAAGCTCGGCATATGGCCAGATGATCCTTTCGCCGGTTCAGGGAACTGTCGTGAAGATCGTCTCAAACATCGATGACTTCAAATATAACAGAGTCAGCGACGCCACCAACAACTACGGTTGGGGCAACCAGGTCATCATCAAGGACGGTTCCAGCGGGAAATTCGTCCGGATCAACCACATGCAGAAAGGTTCCGTTGACGTGAAGTTGAACCAGATTATCGAGGCTGGAACCTTGCTGGGCAGAGTGGGACAGACCGGATATTCAACGGCACCTCATGTGCATATCCAGCTTCAGAACGCCGCCGAGCACAGCGACTCCATTCCTTTCAACTTCGTGGAAGGACCCATGAAGTGCACCGGGTGGAACATGGTCATGAATCTGCCGGGTGTCAGCGTCCTGGACAACGACGGGGCAACGAATCTCGGCAACGAGTTCAGCGCTACCAATGTCACTGTCAACGGCGAGTGGAACAGCTTCAAAGAGGGCTGGGGCTTTGCAGGAGGTAGTTACTTTACCCACAAAATGGGTACGGCCGACACCGCCAAAGTCACCTGGACGTTTACCTTGAAGCGGACCGGAAACTACACCATCTTCACTTCGTGGGTTCCAATGGCAAACCGCGACACCGCGGCGAAGTACAACGTTCTGGGAACGGCCCTGACGCTGAATCAGACTGTCAAGACCGCGACCGGGAGCAACTGGATGCCTCTCAAGTTGAAGGCATCACTGAAGGCCGGGACGTCGTATACCGTGACGCTGCAGGGCTCAACCCCTGGCAAACTCGTGGTGGCGGACAGTCTCGTCCTCAGGCGCATCGATTAACCATATCCAAGAACCCGCGTGGTTTTTGGTACAAAGAAAAGGAGATCGCCAATGAAAAAGCGCATCGTGTTCTCTATACTGGTTTTTCTGTCCGCGTGCAGCAGTGGCAACCTGGACGTGGACCGCGACATCGGCACTACGTCGGAACAGGAGCCTCGGCAGCCGCAGCCTTCCGAAGTTCAGCGCAATGACAAGAGCAATGACAAACCCCTCTGCGAATGCGACGGGACGGGTTGCTTCTGTCTGGCGCCGGGAGCCGTCATCGTGTACTGGAAAGGTCCGGAAAGCGGTCCCATCGACTGAACCACCCATCCGGCTTTTCCTGTAGCCAAATTCTGGTGTCATGGATGGCCTTTAAGGCTTTATCATGACATCGTTTTTGCGCCGCGGGAGAAGCTGTGTATTCCTTTGGCTTCCGCTCGTTCTTAATCTTAAAAAAACGGGCAAAAAGCCTGGAGAAATTGCTGTGGAGGAAAGTCGCAAGATTTTCCTCCACAACTTCCTTAACAGAATTGATTTGAAAAATTCAGAAATAATTTAGAAAACGTTCATGTAGTACATATAGAATGATCAATAACCAATGATCAAATTCCAAACAATATCAAATGACCGAAATCCAAAGTCCAAAACAACCGAAAGTATACGACCTGGAGGAAAGGACGTTTGTTTTTGCTTCAAAATGCAATAACTTTTTAAGGAACTTGCCGTCGAAAACCATGGATAGCATTGAATATGGGAAACAATTGATACGTTCAAGCGGATCTGTCGCCGCGAATTATATTGAGGCAAATGAGGCACTGAGCAAAAAAGATTTTTTTTATAGGATAAAAATTTGCAGAAAAGAAGTAAAAGAAAGTAGATTATGGCTGAAATTATTTCATGTACCGGGAAATGAGGATCTGAAAAATGAGCAGAATCGTCTCATTCAAGAAACTTTTGAATTAACAAAAATATTTACCTCCATCGTGGGCAAAAACAAATCAATGTTTTAAATTTTGTGCTTTGAATTTTGAATTTGTTTGGAATTTGGTGCTTGGTTATTGATCATTGATTATTGGTCATTCTTGATGAATGTTTAATATCACATCTACAAGCCAATTCTGCGGAACTCATAATTTCAAACGGCCGCGTCCAGTGCCAATTCTCGATCTCAGGCATGTCCTTGCCGTATTTGAGGATATATTTGGCATGATCAGCTAATTTTTTGCGAAAATAGGCTGTGAGTTTTTTTGCTTTTTTTGCAATATTTTTGTTGAATTTTGCGCCCTGGGTAACTGCTTCCATGGCAAGATGATAGCGGTCTGTTTTGTTCATGACCATCATGTTGAAAGGAGTTGTTGTAGTGCCTTCTTCCATATATCCGTGGATGGTTAAGCGGGAAGCGACTTCATGGCCGTAAATAAGCTTTTTTACAGTTCCGGGGTAGCCGTGAAAATTAAAAATAACCGGTTTGTCATTCGTGAAATAACAGCAAAAATCTTCTTCCCGAATGCTCAAAGGATGCCTTTCATCGCCCACGCCGAGCGCGGTCAATTCAGAGACATTCACAAAACGGATTTTGAGTTCGGGGGCCAATTTATGCAGGATTGAAATGGCTGCCATGGCTTCCTGCACAAGCGCGTCCCCGGACGCAGCCAAAACGATGTCTGGATCGGCGCTGTGTTTTGGATTGATCCAGTGCCACACGCCAACGCCTTTTTTAATTTCTTCGCGCGCTTCTTTTACGGTAAGCCATTGCGGCATTGTCTGTTTTCCGGCGACAATAACATTGATACTGTTTGTGCGCCTGAAACAGTCCTCGAGAGTCACTAAAAGCTGATTTGCATCAGCGGGAAAATAAACGCTGCAGAATTTTCCATGTTTTTCCAGAATATTACTGATAAAACTTGGGTTTTGGTGCGAATAGCCGTTGTGTTCCTGCCGCCATCCCACGCTGGTCAATAAATAATTCAACGAGGAAATCGGCTTGCGCCACGGAATCAGCGCCGACTGTTTTAAAAATTTTGCATACTGGTCCACCATGCTTGCGACAATGGTCGCGAATGCCTCGTAAGTCGCAAACATGCCGTGACGTCCGGTGAGCAAATAGCCCTGCAGCCAGCCCTGTAAGGTGTGCTCACTCAGCATTTCCATTACGCGGCCGTTTGGGCCGATGTTTTCATCATAAGAATGCACCGGCCACATGAAAGCGCGTTCTGTGGCCTGTAGAAGCGCCTGAAACTTGTTTGACTCGGTTTCGTCCGGGCACATGAAACGGAAGTTTTTTTCTTTTTTGTTGAGAAGAAAAATGTCGCGGATAAAATCAGCGCCGGCAATTGTATTCCCAATCTGTGGCTCGCCGCGTTTTGTCAGATAAATACGGTATTTTTTTATTTCCGGAAGTTTCAATTCCTTCCGTAGATTTCCTCCAACAGCATGCCTGTTTTTTCCCATGCGGCAGTCATTTTTCGGAATAAATTCCGTAACTGCCGGCAGGGGACAGCCATGTTTGTCCACCAGTTCGGTAATTTTGTAGCTTTCAAGCCATTTTTTTATCAGCTTAAAGTGTTCCGGATTGCTTT
>CAZZPB010000060.1:0-4331 GCA_964655905.1 uncultured Candidatus Peribacteria bacterium | reverse complement strand
TTCAAATGTCAAGTCAAGATGGGGACTGAAAATTCCTGTTTGATATTAAGAATTAAAACATTTGACCTTTGTTTGAAATTTGATATTCGGATTTTGAAATTTATGCCACATATTATTTATTCAAAGTCATTTGCGTATGATCCATAAATGTCCTTTTCAATTTCGTACAACATCCCTGCATAAGCGATGCTTGGAGAGCGGATGGATTTATGGCATAATTCAGCCATAATATAATTATTAACATATACAGCCATTACTCAACCATACTTCCAAGCAACAGGCAAAAGTTTATTTTGTGATGAACATCGTTTTTAGGGGCGAATGATGTCAAAATTTTATTATGAATAAAAACACAAAAATTGGAATCATTGGCGGAGGAATTGAAGGTCTTGAATCAGTCCGTTATCTTCATGGGCATGGTTACACGGACATAACTCTTTTTGACCATAATGAAGCCCTGGAGGTTGTTTTGCCTGCCGGTGTAAAAAAATTTCTTGGAGAAAATTATTTACAGGAAGCGCAAAAGTGCCAAGTTGTATTTAGAAGTCCGGGCATTCATATCCGCACCCTAAAGCCATTACAGAACGCAGGAATAAAAATAACAAGCACTACCGCTTATTTTTTTGAGCACTGTCCGGCAAAAATTATTGGCATCACCGGTACAAAAGGCAAAGGCACCACTGCAACTTTGGTCTATTTGATGCTGAAAGAAGCAGGCTTTGATGTTCATCTTGGAGGTAATATCGGACAATCGCCGCTCACTTTTTTGGACGATTTGAAGCCGGATTCGCTGGTTGTTTTGGAATTATCAAGTTTTCAATTACAGGATCTCAAAAAAAGTCCGCAAATGGCCATTGTTCTTGGAATGACTCCGGATCATCTGGATTATCATAAGGATTTTGATGAGTATTTGGAGGCAAAAAGCGCTATTGTAAAATATCAATCAACTGATGATATTGCCGTTTTTAACAGGGATTACGCAAACAGTGAATACTTTTCAGGGCTTACGCATGGCAAGAAATTATTTGTGAGTACAAATGGATCATCTTTTTCTGAAGGTGGAGCTCATGCGGCAGGGTCAAAAATAGTTTATTGTGCGGGGCCAAAATGTGAACTCATCGGCGATATTCACAAAATCGCGCTACCAGGCAAACACAATCTGGAAAACATACTACCGGCGGTTGTGATAGCGCGGCAATTAAATATTTCCATACCGGACATTCAAAAAGTTCTGTATTCGTTCAAAGGCCTGCCCCACCGGCTTGAGCATGTGCGGGAAATCAACGGCGTACAGTTTTACAATGATTCGCTTTCCACAACGCCGGAAACATCCATAGCAGCGGTTAAAACCTTTGATAAGCCGGCAATTTTAATTGCCGGCGGTTCCGAAAAGGGCGCCGATTATACCAATTGGGCCTCGGAAATAATACAGAACGGCAATTTAAAAGCCGCAATTTTGATTGGGCAAATGGCTGAAAAAATGGCGCATGCGCTTAAAAATAGCTTAGAAATGGCTCGTTCAAATAAAAAAAAGATGGATTATATTCCTGAAATTATTACATGCCGTTCCCTTGAGGAAGCCGTAAAAACCGCTTATAAAAAAGCTTCTTTTGGGGAAGTTGTAATGTTATCGCCTGCGGCGGCAAGTTTTGATATGTTTAAAAATTACAAAGAGCGCGGGGAGAAATTTATGGAACTCGTGAAAAATTTATGACGTATGTATCCAGGACGAATTTTGGCCTATCTACAAACGAAATTGCCAATTTGTTATCTTGATGATAAAATAAATCCGTAATCATTATCCGTACATATATGCGTACCAAACAAACAACCAGGCTGGCAACAGTTACATTGCCTTTAACCTCACTTAAGCGCTTATACAAAAGCGCGAGTGGAAAAAAGATTGTGTGCGAAATAGATATTGCTGCACTCAAATATGTCAATAAGCCAAATACTCTCGATAAAATGATGGCAGAAGCGCGACTCGAATACGCCACTGGCAAGACTAGGACCTTTACTAATACTACAGAGCTTCTATGCTATCTCAATAGCTGATTACCCCGTTTTATGTTAACTCTTCACGTTGCGTCGCGATTTACGCGCTCGTATAATCAGAAGATGTTATAGTTTGCCCATCAGCTTTTGTCGGCTTTTTGATGAGCGCAAGCATCTCTTCTTTCTGGGGGCAACCTACGGTTTCCCCCAGGTACCCCCGCTTTCGCGAGGGCCCCCTTCCCCTTCATGCGCCTTCGGTTGGGAACCCACGAGACCCAACCGTAGGCTTTTTGATCAGCGCAAGCATCTCTTTTGTGATGGCTCTTGTTAAAAAAAGCATGCCGGTATAAATAATGCCTCCGAGGGGAACTAAAAGGAATATATTTTTATTCTGGAAAAGTTTATAACTTGGATCCCTCAGCAAATAAATAACAACTGCCATTGTAAGGGCAGCGAAAATAATTTTGAAACTGTTTTTAAGATTGATGTGAAATTGAACATAGTGCCTGGCAATAAGATAAGATGCAATGACAATATACAGCTCCGTAATAACATTGGTGAAAGCGGCAGCGCGCGCTCCATAGTACGGAATGAAGATAATATTTAAAATAATCGTTAAAAGAGCACCGAAAGCATTACGGATTAAAAGCTTCGTCTGGCGATTATCAGCGACAAGAATAAAACCAAAAAGACTGTTGATAAAAGAAAAAGCCATGGCAAAAATCAAAATGGAAAGAATAATATCTGAACCATAGATATTTTTGCTCAGATCGCTAAGAAATTCAGGACTGCTGACAAGGTAAATCATTGGATAAGAAAGAACGATTGTGCCGGCCACAATGGGCATGCTCGCCATGACTAAAAAATCAAAAGCATATTGAATAATTTTTTGATGGCTGCCGTCCTTACGGGCCAATGAACGCGTAAGCACGGGCAAAACGGCGTTCATGAAATACAGCGGAATAATTCCTACGGCCTCCAGCATGCGCATGGGAACTCCGTAAACGCCCACCTCTCCTGGAGTATTCAGCATCAAAGAAAGCAAAACGGCGCCAATGCGAAAATAAATGGTATTTAAAACAAGCGCGATGCCGTATGGAAGCGCTTTTACGAGAACATCTTTCCAAAATGCAATATCAATACGGTAACGAATTTCCGTAAGCTTGCTGGAATAATAGTATGTCAAAGCCAACATAACGCCGTTGCCAATAATGCCTGCCCAGATTATCTGGTAAAAGCCGGCGGCGCTATCGTTGTTATAAAGGAAAAAAATCACTGCAACGATATAGCCAACATTAATAATTTTGCCGATCACCGAGGCAAGCGAGCTATATCCCATTTTTAAATAAACCTGCAAAACCGTTGAAACGGTAGAGGTAAGAAGATTCAAAATGGCCGCCATACCAGATAAAAGTACTGCTAAAGGAATTTTTGTGCCATGGTATTGGGGAATAAAATAAGCGCTTATGATCGCCCCGCTGACGATAAGAACCGCAACAATCGTTCGAATCGTTAAAATATTGCCGATAATCATTGGCACTTTTGCCGGTAATTTGGCCATTTCACGCACGCCGACCGTGTAGAGACCAAGATCCGCCACAATCGAAAAAAACGCCAAAAATTCAAAGGCCGCCGTATATTCACCATAGCCGTTTTTACCCAAATAATTCGTTATCAGCTTAAGAACAACAACGCCCAATGCAGAAACAATGGCCTTTCCCAGAATTTGAACTCCGGTATTCCAGAGAATTTTACGGGCGACTGACAAGGTTGAAATGAAAAATTACTGATACTTCAGAGAATTTAGCGGATTCTTATTGAAAATACCAGTACGACTGTTAAGATTTTTTCGGCTATTTCTAAAGGCTTCTAAATGTTCTTTTAATGCCTGCAACAAGGAGGGATCACATTTTTTATTTTCAGCTTCAAAAGTCATCCGCAAACCTTTTGCTAATTCCGCAAAATTTTCTCCTAAAACAATAGAATTGTGCAATGCAGGCAATGTTACGGCATATCCTTTTGTGTCACCCTCGGAAATATCTTCAATAATGATAGTAAAATATTTTTTCTTCATAATGTCATTTTAAGATGCATCTTTATCAAGCATGCGTATTATAACCCTTTTTATTAATTTCAGGTATATTTTTGTTACCATCTTATTGTGAACTGGAATAGTTGGATCATACGCAAATGGCTTTGAATAAATAATATGTGGCATAAATTTCAAAATCCGAATATCAAATTTCAAACAAAGGTCAAATGTTTTAATTTTTAATATCAAATAGGAATTTTCAGTCCCAATCTTGAATTGACATTTGAACCTTTGAACTTTGATA
>CAZZPB010000059.1:0-17510 GCA_964655905.1 uncultured Candidatus Peribacteria bacterium | reverse complement strand
TTCAAATGTCAAGTCAAGATGGGGGCTGAAAATTCCTGTTTGATATTAAGAATTAAAACATTTGACCTTTGTTTGAAATTTGATATTCGGATTTTGAAATTTATGCCACATATTATTTATTCAAAGTCATTTGCGTATGATCCCAATTAGCCTTGCTTTTTACATAATTTTCGCCTAACCTTACCCAAGTTTATTATTCTGAATACAAAAATATATGTTCGCTGTAGTAGAAATCGGTGGAAGACAATATAAAGTCGCTCCAAAAGACAAAATCCAGGTTGAAAAACTTGATACGGAAGAAGGCAAAGATATCAGTTTTGACAGAATTTTACTTGTTGCCGGAGATGCCGGAGAAGAAGTAAAAATTGGCAAGCCGTACCTGAAAGAAGCAAAAGTGGAGGGCAAAATTGTGAAGCATTTCAAAGGCGAAAAAATTCTTGTCGTGAAGTTTATTGCCAAAAAAAGGCATAAAAAAACGCAGGGACATCGGCAAAACTATACTTTGGTGGAAATAACGGGGATTAAATTGTAAAAGCGGGTTTAAAACCTGCCCTTATAATTTAAAACCTTTTCAAGATCATCCGGAAGCGGCGCTTCAAATTCCATCTTTTTTTGTGTATCTGGAAGGACAAAGCCCAGCTTTCCGGCATGCAGAAATTGCCGTTTTAAACCAAAATGCTGCTGAAAATAATGATTTATTTTTGCGCGTCCATAAACAGAGTCTCCAACTAAAGGGAAACCGATTGCCGAAAAATGCGCGCGGATTTGATGTGTTCTGCCAGTCAATAAGCCGATTTCCAAAAAAGAATATCCTTTAAGATATTCCAAAACTTTATATTTGGTGATGGCTATTTTCGCTTTTGAATCTGCGGAAACAGCCATTTTTTTACGGTCATGCCTGTCGCGAAGCAGGGGAGCCTCAATGGTGCCTTTTTGTGGCGTGATATGGCCGACAACAAGCGCATAATATGTCTTTTCAACCATTCTTGATTTGAACTGCGCGCTTAAATTCTGTTGTGCTCGGTCATTTTTTGCCACTACCAAAAGACCCGAAGTGTCTTTGTCCAGACGATGGACAATTCCCGGTCGCAGCGCGCCTCCAATGCCCCCCAATTTGCCTTTGCAGTGAAATAATAAGGCGTTGGCCATACTATCCTCGCTGTGGCTGCCATGCGTGCCAGGATGCACCACCATGCCGGCCGCCTTATTGATCACCAAAACATCATCATCTTCGTAAATAATGTCCAAAGGAATATCATTAGCGAGAAGCGACAAGGGTTTTGGGGCCGGAAAATGGACTTTTATTTCGTCATTGATCTGTACAGGGGCGCTCACTTTTGTTGGCTTATCATTGAGCAAAACATGGCCTTCCTTTATGAGTTTTTGAAAATAGCTGCGTGTTTTTTGTGTGTAATGCTCAGTTAAAACTTTATCAAGACGCTTAAAAATATCGCATTTTTGAACATGAAAAATATCTGATTTCACAAAAATTTAGTTTAATTGATCTGGATCTATAGGCAGGCCGCATTTTCTTAAAGGCAAAAGACTATCTGATCCATTGTGGATCAACCTACCCGCGATAGACAATTCTTGCAATAATCTTTTTTTTTCTAAAAAATGGATCCTTTTCTCTAAAGCATAACCAGATTTAGAATATGGTGATTCTTTATATCCTAATGCAATCACAAAATTTCTTCTGATTGTGATGCAATCGAGTATTTCATCTTCATCTTCATCTTCGTGATCGAATCCACATGTTATATTAATAACAAAATGATCCCTGGAATCAGGTTTTATGGATATCTCAAAACCCTTATCATAAAACATGATACTTAAAACATCGGAATAAACATGAAAATCACAACAATATGCTTCTTCTTCAAAAAGCTCTTCTATAGATTTGGCTAGTTCTCTTGTAATTACGGGATACCCAAAAGGCATTGTATCCAGCATAACATCGTCGCTAAAGGCTTCTGGTCGTTCCATAAATTCAAAATTAATGTGTCGCAGTTTAACACATTTACATAAAAAAGCAATAGCAAACTTTGTAAATATTCTGAAATCCTTGTGTAAGATAGACGCAGCTTAGCATATTAACGCAATTATGTCCCTAAAACCAGATCTTCAAAAAGTCCATCAGCTGCTTAACCGCAACACGGTTGAAGTTCAGGTTAAAGTTGATCTTGAGAAAAAACTGCTCTCAGGGAAAAAGCTGAACGTAAAACTGGGTATTGACCCTTCCGGAGCGGATTTGCATATCGGCCACATGGTCGTTATCCGCAAATTAAAAGAATTCCAGGAGCTTGGCCACAAAATTTTCCTTCTTTTTGGCAATTTTACAGGCCAAATAGGGGATCCGACCGGTAAAATCGAAACCCGCGGACAAAAAACGCAAAAAGAACTGGAAAAAAACGCGGAGCATTACATCAACCAGGTGAAAAAACTTCTGGACGTGAAAAAAGTTGAAGTTGTCTGGAACGCCGATTGGCTGAGCCCAATGAGCTTTGCTGATGTCATCAAACTGGCATCCAATTTTACAGTGGCTCAAATGCTGGAGCGCGATATGTTCCAGGAAAGAATAAAAAAAAATGTTCCAATCTTCATGCATGAATTTTTCTATCCTCTGATGCAGGGATACGATTCCGTGGCTCTAAAAGCCGATGTAGAGCTTGGCGGAACCGACCAGACATTCAATCTTCTTGCAGGAAGGATTCTGCAAAAAGCATATGGGCAAACACCGCAGGACATCGTCACCGTACCTATTTTGGAGGGTTTGGACGGAAAAATGAAAATGGGTAAAACTACAAATAATTATGTTGGAGTCAATGAAGAACCGGACCAAATGTACGGAAAAGTGATGTCCATTCC
Organism: uncultured Candidatus Peribacteria bacterium; assembly: GCA_964655905.1. GTDB lineage: Bacteria > Patescibacteriota > Gracilibacteria > UBA1369 > UBA1369 > CAYHVY01. The sequence continues at coordinate 14,642 of CAZZPB010000059.1, read as the reverse complement.
GGATACTATCATTGTTAGATATTTTGAGCTTGCGACTGCTGCTTCGATTGAAGAAATTGCAAATGTGAAAAAAGCGCTTGTGGAGGGAGAAAATCCCCGAAATCTCAAAATGGATTTGGCGAGGCGCATTGTAACTATTTATCACGATGGTAGGGCCGCCAGCGCTGCCGAACACGAATTTATCAATGTTTTTTCAAAAAAGGAATTGCCGGAAGATATTCAATTGAAACGCTTTCCACAGAGAGAAATCAATATTTTGCAGTTATTGGCGGATTCCGGTTTGGTTTCTTCAAAGGGAGAAGCGCGGCGTTTAATTGAGCAGAATGCCGTAAAAATTGATGGGAAAAAAGTTGAAAATATTCACATTGATATTGACCTGGACACGAAAACGGAAAAAATTATCCAGGTTGGGAAGAGAAAATTTCTCAAAGCAGTTTATGGAAAATAACAATGTCTATTACAAAACCTCTTCGGCACAGCATCAGAACAACGCAAATTCATCTTGATCGCCTTGGAATGCTGGGCATCAAAACTATTGCGGATCTTTTACTGTATTTTCCGAGAGCGTACATTGATAAAAGCGCATACACAAAAATCGCGGATCTTCGGACGGATGAAATCAACAATATCAAGGCGGTGGTCACAAGTGTTTTCCATAAACGGACGAGGTGGGGTAAAAGCTTCAGCAAAGCCATTTTAAGCGATGATACCGGTTCAGTGGAAGCAATCTGGTTCAATCAACCGTTCCTTCAAAAAATTATAAAAAAGGGGCGGGAAATGATTTTTTCCGGAAAGGCCAAATTTGAAAGTGGAAAAATCAGCCTTCCAAGCCCGTCTTATGAAGAAGAAAAAATTGAACAGATTCACGTCGGGCGCATTGTACCCGTATATCGTGAGACAGCCGGCATTTCTTCCAAATGGCTGCGTGAAAAAATTCGTCCTTTGGTGCGTGAATACTGCGGATTTTTTGAGGATTATCTGCCGCCGGAAATCGTGAACTTTCACAAATTGATGCCGTACCGGCAGGCGATTGTTGAAATTCACTTTCCGGAAAATGAAGAAACCCTTCAGAAAGCCAAAAAAACACTCAGTTTCCATGAGCTTTTTTTGCTTCAACTCAAGGCGCTACAAAAAAAATGGCGGTGGCAAAATGTTGCGGTCCACGAACAAAAAAAAATGCCTGTCAATCCGCTTTTATCGCAATTTCTAAAGCAAATTCCTTTTGAATTAACAGCCGCTCAAAAGAAAAGTTTGAAGGAAATTTTAGCCGATCTGCAAAAGCCGTATCCAATGTCGCGCCTACTGCAGGGCGATGTTGGCTCAGGGAAGACAGTCGTAGCGGCCGCGGCAATTTTTAATGCAGTAAAAGCGGGCTACCAAAGCGCGCTCATGGCTCCAACTGAAATTCTGGCAAAACAGCACTATCAGACCATTTATAAATTACTGCAATCTTTTGGCTTTAACATACAGTTTATTGCCGGCAGCACTACGCAATCAATCAAGGACAATATTGTCCTGCAATTAAAAACAGGCACTATTGACATCGTTATCGGTACTCACGCACTTATTCAGGAAAAAATCGGGTTCAAAAACCTTGGAATCGCTGTTATTGATGAGCAGCACCGCTTTGGGGTCAAACAGCGCGATATTTTAAAATCTTACGGCAGTCCGCATCTTTTGAGCCTTTCCGCCACGCCGATTCCGCGCACCCTCGCCATGACCATTTACGGCGATCAGGATATTTCTCTCATTGATGAGATGCCCAAAGGCCGCCAGGAAATTATCACGCGCGTGGTGCCGGAAATAAAACGTCCGGATGCTTACCTCTGGATTAAAGATCAAATTCAAAAGGGAAGACAGGCTTTTATCATTTGCCCGCTGATTGATCCTTCTGACGTTTTGGAGGTGAAATCCGCCATTCATGAATATGAATATTTGCAGAAAGAAATTTTTCCAATGTTTAAAGTTGGGCTTTTACACGGCAAAATGAAACCGAAAATAAAAGAAGAAACCATGGCGCAATTTACCGCGAACAAAATCCAGATTCTGGTTTCCACATCGGTTGTGGAAGTTGGAATTGATGTTGCAAATGCCACTATTATGGTTATTGAAGGCTCGGAACGTTTTGGGCTTTCACAATTGCATCAATTCAGGGGACGGGTAGGAAGGGGAGTTAATCTGTCGTATTGTTTTCTTTTCGCGAAAAACACGAATGACGCGAATGCCAAACGTCTGCAGTCCATGGTACAATTTTCAAGCGGTTTTAAACTGGCGGAAATTGATCTGCAACTGCGCGGTCCGGGTGAAATATATGGGGTCAAACAGAGCGGTATTCCTGACTTAAAAATGGCATCCTTAACGGATTCCCTGACAATTCATACAGCCAGGGAAGCTGCGCAGAAGATCATCAATAAAGACCCTGAATTAAAACGATATCCAAAGCTTGCAGAAAAACTTGGCGAACTTCAGGAGGTGTTTGTCAATGATTGATGGGAATAATGACCAATAACCAATGACCAATGACCAATAACCAATGACCAATAACCAATGACCAATAACCAATGACCAATGACCAATGACCAATAACCAATAACCAAATTTTGTTCCGCTAATGATCAAATTCCAAATTCCAAACATCAAGCGAAAAATTGTGATTATTTGCGGAGGGCCATCGGCTGAGCGCGGAATTTCTTTAAATTCCGCGCGTTCGCTTTTTGATAATTTCGATAAAAATAAATATCATTTGAATCTGATTTATGTGAATCCCGGGCGCCAATTTTTTGAAATTTCGCCTTTGGAGATTTATTCAAATACACCTTTGGATTTTGATTTTAAGCTGAGGAAAAGGGTACCGCTTTCCAAAAAAAAATTACGAAATTTATTGAAAAAAGCGGATACGGTTTTTCCTGTTATTCATGGCATTTTTGGAGAAGATGGCCAATTGCAGACCATGCTGGAAAAAATTGGCGCACATTATGTTGGCTCCGGCCCGGAGTCCTGCCAAAACACAGCGAATAAATATTTTTGCCAGGAAATTTTAAAAAAACATGGTTTTTATACAGTGCCAAATTATCTTGCTGAAAAGGGCAGACCGCCGCCAAAATTGCCTCCCGGAAGCTATGTCGCAAAACCGCTGCATGGCGGCTCCAGCATTGGAGTGCAGCACATTAAAAACACTGGCGAACTTGCGCCTAAACTAAAAAAAGTTTTCCAAATTGAAAAACAGGCCATTATTGAGCCATATTGTAATGGAAAAGAATTTACCGTTATTGTTCTTCAAAATAAAAAAATGGAACCCGTGGCTTTAATTCCAACGGAAATCGAGCTAAACGAAGGACGATTTTTTGATTATCGTAAAAAATATCTGGCGACGGCGCAAACGCGCTACCACACGCCTCCGCGATTTTCGGAGCTAATCATAAAACAGATTCAGCGCCAGGCCGAACATGCTTTTTCTGTCCTTGGAATGCGGGATTTTGGCCGTCTGGATGGCTGGGTTCTTAAGGATGGCAGTACGTGCGAAACAAAGCCTCCAGTTGGGTCTCGTGGGTCCCGACTGGAGGCTTACGAAGGGGAAGGGGGCTCCGAGACTTGTCGAGGAGTACCCGGGGGAAACCGTAGGTTGCCCCCGGGAAAGGATGGGACTATCTGGTTTAGTGATATCAACGCGATCAGCGGCATGGAGCAAAACAGTTTTTTGTTCCAACAAGCGGCTTTGCTTGGCATCAGTCACAGTCAATTGCTTGATTACATCTTTGATAAGGATATTGATAAAATCCAGAAATCGCCAAAATCAGGGGAAGAAATACCTGTCATTTTTGGCGGCAATACAGCGGAAAGACAGGTTTCCATCATGAGCGGAACGAATGTCTGGATAAAATTAAAATCTTCATCAAAATACAAACCTGTACCTATTTTTCTTGATCGGAACGGGAAAATGCACCACATCCCGCAATTTCTATGTTTACAGCATACAGTTGAGGAAATTGAAGAAAAAATAAAGCTTTTCAAAAATCATGAATACATAAAAACGCTTCACGAACTTCAAAAAAAAATACTCAAAAAACTTGATATACATAAGAAAAACCTTGAAGAAGATTTATTTGAACCGCGGCAAATTTCCCTTCAAGCGATTGCGCGAAAATACAAATTTCTTTTTTTGGGATTGCATGGCGGAAAGGGAGAAAATGGCACCATGCAGACATTACTTGATGAGTTGCGGCTTCCATACAATGGCCCCGGCGCCAATAGCTCTAAACTATGCATGGACAAATTTCTCACGGGAGAAAAAATAAAGAATGCACGCATACCGGGCGTTTTTACCGCAAAAAAAATGCTTTTTTCACTGAAGGAAAATCCTAAAAATATCTGGAAAACCATTCAAAAAAATCATTTTCCGCCCATGCTGGTCATAAAGCCGAGAAGCGACGGTTGTTCCGCGGGAGTAATAACCATAAAAAACTTTGAAGAATTCAAGAAAACAATTTCTTTTTTCACAGGTAACAAGCCATATATTCCAGCAAAAGCCATTCATCCATTTCATGGCCAAATTGATCTTCCTCATGATAAATTGGATGAAATATTGGTCGAAGAGCTCATAAAAACAGACCAGATAAAGCTGAAAAATTTACAAATACGATGGCGGGAAAAAACCGATTTTATTGAAATAACCACAGGTATTTTAGGGCATTCAAAAAACATGATAGTCACGCTGCCGGGTCAGACAATTGCAGGACTTGAAACTCTCAGCATGGAAGAAAAATTTATGGGTGGAACGGGCATTAATCTTGTGCCGCCGCCTGCGCCGTTTGTAAAACCGGCGGTCATAAAAAAAGTTCAAGAACGTTTAAAAAAAGTGGCAAAAATATTGGGCATCGAAGGTTATGCGCGCATTGACTGTTTTATGAACCGTAAAAATGGCGACATTATTGTGATTGAAGCAAACACTTTGCCGGCTTTAACACCATCAACGATATTTTTTCAGCAGGCGCTGCGTCTCAAAAAACCACTCGCGCCAAAAGAATTAATTGAAAAAATCATTGAATTGGGAAAACAAAGATTTATATCAAAATGAAGCTCCCCGTGGGGGTATCTCTTTCATTCATTGGCTCACGCCAATGGTATTCTGGAGCTCGCTTCTACGGGGAGCTTCATGCGAGCGCACGGCGCGAGCGCGCAGCGAGGTGAAGAAGAGGGCGCAAGCCAGTTCTGAGCCGAAGCGAGCTCTATCAAATAAAAACTAAAACGCATGAAACATCATCTTTTTTTAGAAAACGCGTATAAACGAAGATCTGATAATATAAACAATCTGTAGGGCATGCAGACCTGGATCCCCCTAAGATTATTTCTACAAGGTACATTGTGCAAAATAGGATAGCTGGCGACAGAAATAGGAATTTTCAGCCCCCATCTTAACTTGGCATTTGAACCTTTGAACTTTGATATTGAATTGACATTTGAAATTCGGATTTCGGATTTGATCATAGTTTTTCCTGAATTTTTATTCAAAGAAAAAACGTATGATCATTGAACCCTCCCCCACAACGCTCGTTTGAAGAAAATTCGCATTAAGTCCTATTAACGGATCATGGTCAAACATGTATAATATAAGGATTTATATGTTTTGCCATGTTTGAACCAAAAAAACATCCAGCTGCTCCCGCGGAAGTACTGCCAACGGCTCCTCTTCCCCACGAGGAAACAGTCGTTCGACCTAAAGAAAGATCAACAAGGTTGGCCCGACTTAAACGTAAAATGTTGGGAGAAAAGGTAACGGAAGATGCAGCCCTTAACGAAGAAGTCAAGAGATTGGAGCCTGTTATTCAAGTAATACTGTCAAAGGTATTTCATCAGGGCATAAAAAAAGAAGATATTACAAGTTTAATTGCATTTTCCAAAATAAAAATTGACACAGCGCACTTTAGTGACTTAGAAAAAGCCGATTTGGAAAAATTACGTACTGAAGATACGCCACTAACAAAAAAAATAGCCTTAAAATGGGGAAATTGGGTAGAAAATAGCTACAATGACTATAAAATAGCAGAGGGAATATCAAGAACAAAATTATCCAATAAAACGGAAAAAAAAGCACCCAGTACGATAGAAAAAGCCTGGGAATGGATGAATAAAAATCCGATACCTACAATTGTAACCCTTACAGCAATCGGAGTTGGCACTTATTTAATTTTTTCTGGCGGTGACAACGATGGACCCTCAAAAGAAAAAAGCTGGTTCTCAAAAAAAAGAATCTTTGGAACAGTACTTGCTTTAGGAGGGATATTGGGTTTAGCTGGTTTTGATAAAATAAAAGAGTTTTGCAAAAAAATCGCGGACATAGGCGAAGAAAAATGGGATAAATTTTACGAGCACTTAAAGGCTGGTAATATTATATTAGCTATTAAATGCATTTTTGAGGGATCTGACAATCATTATCAATACTACAAACAATTAGCTGAAAAAATTTCACAGGAAACAGGAAAACAAATATCGGCCAAAACGATACAGAGCATTGCAAACGCAAAATGCGCAGATTTCACATCAAAAACATCGGAGGGACTGAGTTATGCGCTTGGAAAAGCTAAAGATGTCCCATACCTTGGTGCAGCTGTCACAGCAGCGGCTGGTACAGATCATATTCAGAGAGATGAAGAAAACGTTTTACGTGAATACCTCAAAAAACATGCAGACAAAATTCCAAAAGGCGGACATACAACTGTATTTGAAGCCCTGACAGCAGCCGCAGACATCAGTCCCCTGTCCTCAGTAAGTCCGGAAAAACAAAAACCGATGATCGATGCGGTGGATACTGGAAAAGGTGAAGCAATCGGTATAAATAATGAAATTGCTGCGAATATAGTTGAAAAATTCAAAGACAAACCACATCTCAAAGCATTCTTCGACAAATATTCTAAAAATTGGAATGAGGCAATTTTGAAAAGTCACAATTTTTGGAAGGAGCTTTTGGAAGCCTGTCATTTGGATCAGGTTGGCCTTCTTTTGGCTGACAATAAGGTAATTTTAGTTGATGGCGAGAATGTTTTTTGCATAACTGACAGCCCCACTCTTTATAAAACTGCGCAGGAAGTAATAAACGCTGGCCCGGCAGCCGACACGGTCGGATGGTCCAATACAATACAAAATACTGTTATTGAAGGCCTTGGAATTTGTGTGGTTGTTGGAGCCGGGTTTGGCGGAGTAAAAAATTTGTTTACACACGGTAAAAGCTTTTTGGGTGGTGTCATAAAAGGAGGATTTAAAGGGCTCTTGTTCCCATTAAAAGCGGTAAATCCTTATAATCTGCAGACAGCATATAGAGGAGTACGAGGCGCGGAATTTATGATAAAAAGAACATTTGCAGAAGACGCGGCAAAAATAGAAATTTTAAAAAATGAAGCTAAATTTCATGCTGAAATTGGTAAAAAATACCATGACCTCTTGAGAGAAAGTGCATCAGGAAGAGCTATTGGTGCAAAAAAATGGTACGCGCAATGGGGATCGGAAAGAATAGAAAAATTGAGAGATAAACACACACGTCTGTTTGCAGAGGCTTACAATGAACTACAAAAAGCTCAGGGCATTACTGATCCTGCCAAGACACTGGAAACCATTGAAGGAAAAAGTAAATCAATACCAAAAGAAACAATAGGTGCAATGGAGGGATTTTTAACAGAACAGCACGGACACGAATTAAAGGCTTTGGACAATTTAGGGAAATCACTGGCAGATCCACTTGAAAGAGCAAAATTTGAGCAATTACCTGATGGGGCTACTAAAATAAAAGCTTTGGGCGAAATAAGTGACAAAACTGAGCGTTATATGGAAGATGTTCTTGCAAAAACAAGAGAAATGCAGAAAGCAGGCCGCAGCGAAGCTGATATTAAAGCATTTCAAAAAGAAGCCGAAAATAACCTTAAAGGAGCGCGTGATCATCACAACGAGGCTTTGGCCCATTTAAAATCTTTAGAAAAAGATATGAATCCGGCAGAAAAAAAAGCATTTCAGAAATTGATTGAAACAAAACTGGCCAAAGCAAATGGTGTTCGCGGAATTTTGAGAGAAATCAAGGGGCGCGGCAAATTTGCACTGGTTTTTGGCGCCGCCCACATTGTTTGGGATGTATATCAAGTATCGAAGAAAGAAAAAGAAGAACATGTAAAGCAGGAACTGGTTAATATAGTGAAAGAAATTGGGCTTGATACACTGCAGTTAGTGCTTGATATATTGTCGCCATTTGGAGTTTCTGACTGGTATACGGTTGCAACAGGTAAAGAATGGTTGACAGGCAAAAAAGCGACCAATTGGGACATAGTAACACGTGTCGTATTTGGTACATATAACCTAGCTACAGACACTTTAGCCGCAATTGGCGGAGCCGCAACTGTTGAGGTTGGTGGAGCGGGCGGAGTTGGAATTTATGCGGCAGAAAATGCTGTTGAGGCCAGCATAAGGGCGGCAGGCAAAGGACCTGAAGTTTATCGGGCCATAAAAAGCATTCTGCCAAAACTTGCCACACTGGCAAAAGATTCCGGTGGATATTCAAATTTGTTAAAGATACTTAAAAGCGAAAAAACGATAAATGCTTTGAGGCAGACAAAAAAAGTAGCTGGAGTTGCGCAAACGGGCATTCTTGGAATAGAACTTGGAAAAGCCGCTTATGCAGGTTACCACATTATATTTGACACAAAAGGCCAACCTGAGCACATTTTGGAAATGGAACCCGCCCTCCCTAAAGCCGCTTAATCATATAAGTCCCTTCAAGTGTATATCCAAGTTTGCGATAATACTCGCGGACGCCGATGCCGCTGATGACGGCGATTTTTTTGTAGCCATTTTTGATGGCGATTTCTTCGGCTTTCTGCATCATGCGGCGGCCAAGGCCAATGTGCTGGGAAGCGGCTTTTTCAGAGTTTTGAAGCTTTATTTGTTCTCCATATGTGTGCACTTCACGTACAAGGGCGGCGCCCTCCAATTCTTTCATAAAATGTTTTTTGCCCTGAAGACTGTATGAAGAAAAGCGCAGCCGCAAAAGAGAAACAAGTTTATCGCGCACTGCATCCTCAAACGTGATAAAAAATTCCTGTCCGCAGGCGGCCTCCATTTCTTTCACTCGCAGCGTGAGATCGGAAAATTGCACGGATTCTCCCTTAATTTCACGACAGCGGATGCAGCGGCATTCTAGACCAAGCACTTTCATACGGGCCTGAACGACCTGGCGAAGATTGGAAATTTTTGAACCGCCCAAAATGGTGGTCGCGGGAATATCGCGGTACAAACGGGTCAAACGGACATAATCAGGCAAAGTCTGTTTTATTTTAACGAGAAGTTCGGTGATTTCCTCATCAGAATAAGGAACATGTTTCCCTTTTTTCCAGATACCTTCCAATTGCGACCATGGAACAACCATCGTCGGATAAATTTTCAGCCAATCGGGACGGTACGCGGGATTTTGGAATAATTCCACCATGTCCTCATAATCAATTTGCGGGTTACTGCCATATAAATCCGGCATCATGTGGCAGTTGATTTTATAGCCGGCATCGCGGATAAGCTGAATGGCGCGTTTTGTTTCAGCAATGCCATGCCCGCGGCGATTTAATGCCAAAACACGATCATTCAAACTTTGCACGCCAATCTCGATTTTGGTGCAGCCCAGGCGCCTAAGACGGATTAGCTCTTTTTCCGTAATATGATCCGGACGGGTCTCAAACGAAAGCCCAATACAGCGATGAACAGCCTTTTCATTGATGTCTTGAGCCGCCTGAAGCGAGCGCGCAGGTTTTGCCGGATGATTGAGCGCGTTAAAAATGCCGCGCGTAAAATCCGTCTGATAACGATGCGGATAAAATGAAAACGTTCCGCCTGAAACAATAACATCAATTTTATCCGTGTTGTGACCTGTTTTTTCAAGACTCTGCAGACGGTTCTGGGTTTGTCTGTAAGCATCAAAATCATTTAAAATCGCCCGCATGATGGCAGGCTCATTGGAAAGATAGCTTTTTGGCATTTTGGGTTCTGTGGGACAAAAAATGCATTTCCCGGGACAAGGATAGGCTTTTGTAATAACTGTAATTGAGGCGATCCCCGAAAGCGAGCGCACTCCCCTTTTTCGCAGCACTTTAGTAAAATCTTTATTTTGAGGAAGTTCGCCTTTTTGTACAAGTTCACGGTAAACAGCAATAAGTTCAGCGTTGGTCGGAAAAGAAAGACCGCTCTCGGACGAATACCGGCGTTTAAAATTATGAAGAGCTATTTTGCTGTCAACCTTACCGTGATAAGCTTGCTTCACCAGTTCCTGAAGTAATTCAGCCATATGAGAAAACGTTAAACAGACTTTATTATCCACTAAAAATGCGCCAAAAAAAAGCCCAGGAGCTACTATATCACATAAAAAAAACCTACAACGACATTGCTTCTGAATTTTCGGCCTCGCGGCAGCATATGTGCAGGGATTTTGAGATTTTCAAACCATATCTTTGCAGTGGCCAACGCATTGTAGATCTTGGCTGCGGAAACGGCAGATTGATAAGTTTTCTGAAAAAAAATCTGGAAAAGTTTGATTATCTTGGTATTGATAATAGCGAAGCAATGCTAAAAGAAGCGCGAAAAAATCACCCTGGCTATAAATTTATACATGGGGATCAACTCGAACTGGCCATGCTGCCGGATAACAGTGTCGATATTCTCTTTAGCATCCGGGCATTTCATCACATTCCATCAAAACAACTAAGATTGGATGCTCTAAAAGAAATGAGACGGGTGCTGAAAAATAATGGCTTGTTGATTCTAACGGTATGGGATTTATGGCAGAGCAAAAAAACAAAATATTTACTAAAAGGAATATTCAGGTGGATTTTTACGTTTGGAAGATACAGTTATAACGACACATTTATACTATGGGGAAAAGAAAAAAAATCTCTTTACTATCACGCGTTTCGAATGAATGAATTACGAAATTTGGTCAAAAAAACGGGTTACCGGGTTTATAAAAACTATAATGACAAAGTGCTGGGAGGCAGTGTGGCAAAGCAAACTAAAGATCTGGTCATAATTGCCAAAAAAATAAATAAAAAAGTGAAAATTCTGGATATTCCTTTTGCCAATGTAAACCTGCAACAGGCGCTAAAAACGGTTTTAGAGCGTCTGAAAAAACCTTTGGAAAAAGCATTTTTTATCGCCACTCCAAACCCGGAAATGCTTCTGGAAGCACGAAAGAATTCCGAATTTAAAAAAATACTTCAGAAACAGACTGATCTTAATATTCCTGATGGATTTGGCATTATTTTGGCTTCCAAATTACAAAAAATGCCACTCGCAGAAAGAGTCACAGGTACAGATTTTATGCAGGCATTATGCCAAAATGTTCCAGGTGGAACAAAAATATTTCTTTTGGGAGCGGCGCCCGGGGTAGCGAAAAAAACTAAAAATATTTTGGAAAAAAAATATAAAAATATAAAAATCGTTGGAACGCATAGCGGCTCCCCTGCTCCAAAAGAAGAAAAAAATATCTGCGGACGCATAAATGAAAGCGGAGCTGAAATACTTTTCGTGGCTTTCGGAGCCCCAAAACAGGAGTTATGGCTTGCAAAAAATTTACCATATTTATCAACAATAAAAGTAGCCATGGGCGTTGGCGGAGCTTTTGATTTTATAGCGGGCGCGCGCAAGCGCGCGCCCGCGTGGCTGCAAAAATGCGGACTTGAATGGGTTTTTAGGCTCATCCAGGAGCCAAAACGTTTAAAACGAATTTACAATGCTACGGTAAAATTCCCAGTAGTTTTACTTTTAAAAAATAAAAAATAAAAAAATTTTATTTGGGAGAAAACCAAGGTTTTCCCACATTACCCCGCCAAGGCGGGGCACCTTTTCCCTTCGTAAATTTACTTTTTTGACAGAGCGATAACAGGCTGTAATCTGGCGGCTTTCCTCGCCGGGCCGATACCAAAAAGCAGACCCAGTATTGATGTAACAAGAACGCTAAACGCAAAACTGCCCCAGGAAATATCAAGATTAATTGAATAACCCGCTAAATTAGCGCCAAAAGCAACCGCCATGATCATTAAAAATCCAAAAATAACGCCCAAAATGCCTCCGCTGACAGTAATGATCAACGATTCCATCAAAAACTGAAATAAAATATCCCTGTAATGAGCTCCAAGCGCTTTACGAAGACCAATTTCAGCAATCCGTTCGGTAACATTAACATACATCATATTCATCACGCCAACGCCGCCGACAATCAAAGAAATTGAGGCAAGCGCGCCAAATAACCATGCTACGGCGCTAAAAACGCTGTCAATCTGCTCCATGGCCTGTTTTGATGTTTCCACCGTAAAGTCCGCTTTTTCCTTTTCCAAAGAGGAAATATGGTGTTGCCGGCGTAAAAAACGTCGTATATCTTCAGCAATGAGCTCGATTTTCTGACTATCCTCCACCTGGGCGACAAAATATAGCAGGTAATCATAGCCCAAAATCAATTTTTGCATGGTTTTTATAGGCAAATATACATAATCATCGTAATTTTGAATGAATGCCGCGCCGCGTTTTTCCATCACGCCGATGACTTTAAAGTGAAAACCTTTCACTGAAACAAATTTACCAATTGGGTTTTGCTCTCCAAAAAGCTCTTTTTTTATATTCGCGCCAAGCACCAAAACGCGCGCCAGGTTATCGCTGTCAGCGTCAGTAAAAAAGCGGCCTTCCGCAACTTTTCCATTATCAATAAGGGCATAACCAGCTGTCGTGCCTAGAAGAAAACTTTTCTTATTTTTGCCGGCGAAAACAACTTTTTCCTGACCAACAACAGCTCCATAAGTTTCCTTCACGTTGGATAATTTTCGCACTCCATCGCTATCGGCAAGTTTCAACGTTTTTATTTGAACTCCGCTTACAAATGCGACACTGGAGGCCGTATTGTCTTTTCCATGCGGCACATGCACTTGCACAAAAATCGTATCGGCTCCAAAAGTTGCAAGTTGACCGGCAATAATGGATTTCGCTCCGGCAGAAAGATGCAGCACAAAAGTAAGAGCCGTAATGCCGATAACAATACCCAGAACAGATAGCAGACTGCGCATGCGATTTTTGCGCAGCGCCTGCGTAGCCAAAGGAACAAGCGTGAAATAATGGTGAAAATTATTCATAACGTAGAGCTTCAATGGCATTTAGACGCGCGGCCCGTCTTGCGGGATAAAAACCAAAAAGAAGACCAATGATTTGCGCGGCCAAAATGCTGATCATGCCTGCGGAAAAAGAAAAAATGACGTCCCACTCGCCCGCAAAATGTTTAATAATTAAAGCGGCCAAAAACGTTATCAGCATGCCAAAAATAATCCCCAAGACAGCTCCGCAAAAAGTTAATACGAGCGTTTCCAATAAAAATTGGCCCTGGATCACTCCCCTGCCTGCTCCAAGCGCTTTACGCAGACCAATTTCGTTGGTCCGTTCAGCGACCGCCACAAGCATAATATTCATAACTCCAATTCCGCCGACAATGAAAGCAATGGCTGCCACGGCTGCTAAAACAAATTTTATGATATTCGTAATATTTGTAATCGCCGAAAGCGCTTTTTCGGCACTCAAAACTGTAAAATCCTCTTCTTCCTTATTGATGATGTGGTGTCGCACCCGCAGAGTTTTGCGTATCGCTTCCATGACATCTTCAACATATGCGCCATTATCAACTTTGCCTCGAATAACTCCCAAACTACTTGTGCCGGTGATAATTTTCTGCGCGGTAACGATTGGCAAATATATCTGATTGTCCAAATTCTGGAATGCCACTACACCTTTTGGCTTAAAATAGCCTATAATTTTGAATTTTTCATTGCCGATTTTGACCATTTCCTGAATCGGATTTTGATCATTAAACAAATCCAATTTGACCTGGCTGCCCAAAATCACGACTTTTGCCATATTTTTTTCTTCCTGATGATTGAAAAACCTGCCATCATCAATGATGTGATCTATAACCTGCGGATAACTGGCCATAACCCCATTTAATGGCACATTTACACTTTGATTTTTATAAGTCACATCAGTTTGACCCCGAGTATAACCTGTAGCGGCAATCAGATGCGGCACGGCATCAGGACCATCCGTCAGGGCCACCGCGTCTTCATATCGCAGCGTAGTGGTGGTGACACCATAAACAGCCGATGGAGGTCCATGTTCAGACGATTTCCCTGGCAGAACGCCAACAAGATTTGAGCCCAAACTTCTTATTTGATGATAAATAAAATTTTGAGCGCTCTCCCCCACTGAAACAATAATAAAAACTGAGCATGCTCCAATAATAATCCCGAACATTGTTAAAAATGCCCGACTTTTGTTTGTCATCAGAGTATTCCAGGCAATTTTAATTGTCGCAAAAAAATCCATAGTTATTGTTGAAATGACGTAGGGGCAGGTCTTGACCTGCCCTCATACCAAATTCCAAACAAATTCAAAGCATAAAATACAAAACATTTTGAATTTATAATTTTGGTAATTTGATATTGTTTGAAATTTGGTCATTGGTCATTGGTCATTGGTCATTGGTCATTGGTCATTGGTCATTGGCTATTGGTCATTGGCTATTGGTCATTGGCTATTGGCTATTGGTCATTGGTTATTGGTTATTGGTCATTGGCTATTGGTTATTGATC
>CAZZPB010000058.1:0-7303 GCA_964655905.1 uncultured Candidatus Peribacteria bacterium | reverse complement strand
AAATCCGAATATCAAATTTCAAACAAAGGTCAAATGTTTTAATTTTTAATATCAAATAGGAATTTTCAGTCCCACTCTTGAATTGACATTTGAACCTTTGAACTTTGATATTGAATTGACATTTGAAATTCGGATTTCGGATTTGATCATAGTTTTTCCTGAATTTTTATTCAAAGTCATTTGCGTATGATTCCAGGTCAAGACCCGCCCCTACGATTATTGGTAATTTTTCAATATCCGCAAATTTTGCTATCATCCTCAGGAATGGTTGTCCCGCCTTGGCGGGGCGGTAATTTCTTAACCACCGCCATGGCGGGGTCTAATGATGAAATTTCGGCGTATCAAATATCAGCTTTGGCGAAAATATCATGAGTTCAAACGGAAGGACTTAAGTTGGTCCCACATCCTTCTGCGCGTTGGACTGGGTATTTTTGGAATGTTTCTTCTTGGAATACTTTTCATTGGCCTTTCGATTGCTTTTTTGAGCATTGGACTGCCCGATGTCCATGATCTTGATAAAATTTCCGTTGCCCAGTCAACAACAATCTATGACCGTGAAGGAAATATCCTCTATGTAAAACATGGCGGGGAAAATCGCCAATACGTTCAATATGGAGAGGTTTCCGCATCCCTGGTAAACGCCGTAATTGCCATTGAAGACGATAAATATTGGGAACATCCGGGTTTTAACACCACGGGCATCGTTCGCGCTTTCATGAACAATATTTTCCGTTTACGCGGCGAACAGGGCGGCTCTACAATCACCCAGCAATATATTAAAAACAGCTTTTTAAGTTCGGAAAAATCCTATATCCGTAAACTGAAAGAGCTGATTTTGGCTGTGGAGCTTGAACAGGCATTCGATAAAAAGAAAATTTTAGAACTTTATTTAAACAAAATTCCTTATGGAAATAATGCCTATGGCGTCGAAAAAGCCGCGCAAACTTATTTTAATAAACATGCCAAAGATCTTGATCTTGCGGAAAGCGTCATACTTGCATCCATTCCAAAAGCGCCAACATATTACAATCCTTATGGACCGCATCGTTATTCAACGCTTTCTAAAAAATTCACCACAGAAAATCTACTTTTCAGGAAAGTCAAAAGCGAGGAAAATTTAAAAGAAAATGAATTTTTGCGCGGACTGATCGGCAAAGAAGTCAGCATTGATGAAAATACAAAAGTATATATTCAGGGTCGAAGCGACCTTGTTTTAAAAAGAATGAATAAACTTGGCTATATTGCTGACGAAGAAATGAAAACGGCTTTGGATAAAATACATACCATCCGGTTTAAGGAGTACCACGAACCTATCAAGTATCCTCATTTTGTTTTTTATGTGATTGGCCAGCTTGAAGAAAAATATGGCAAAGAGATCGTGGAACAGGGAGGATTAAGCGTTTACACCACTCTTGATCCAAAAATGCAGGATAGCGCGGAAAAAATTATTGGTGAAATGGCGCCGGAAAATCAGAAAAAATTTAACACGAAAAATGCCGCGCTGGTTGCCATTGATCCTAAAACGGGCCAAATTTTAAGTATGGTTGGTTCACGGGATTATTTTGACAAAAGCATTGATGGCAACGAAAACGTGGCTCTGGATTACCGCCAGCCGGGATCGTCTTTCAAACCGTTTGTGTACGCGCAGGCCTTCTATAATCGTTACGGGCCGGCCTCCGTTGTTTTTGATACGGAAACAAATTTTAAGGGCGCATTGCCCAAGGATTTTGACGGCAAATTTAGAGGGCCAATGACCATACGCACGGCGTTGGGGCAATCAAGAAATATTCCCGCAATCAAAGCATATTTTCTTGCCGGAGAACAAAAATCAATTATTGAACTTGCCATGCGCATGGGAATCAATTTTATTGATCCAAATACAGATTTTGGCTGGCCGTTGGCAATTGGAGCAGGTGAAGTGCGGCTTTTCGACATGGTTTCGGCATTCGGCGTTTTTGCCAATGGCGGCGTGCGCCACAAACCGCTGGCTGTTTTAAAAATACAAAATGCCCGCGGCGACGTCCTGGAGGAATGGAAAGCAGATGAAGGTTTGCCTGTTCTTGATCCTCAGATCGCCTATCTCATTAACAATATATTGTCGGATCAATCAGTGCGGCTTGGCAAAAATCTCACAATCCCTGACCAGATAAATGCCACAAAAACAGGGACCAGTAACCGTACCGTCATAAAACCAAATGGAGATAAAACATATTTTCCGCATGATTTATGGACTTTGGGATACACGACAAAACTGGTCGCCGGCGTATGGACAGGCAATAATCGTGATAGTGACGGAAATTTGGCTTTAAATGCTGATGGATACAACGTCTCCGCGCCGATCTGGAAAGCTTTCATGACTGAAGCTTTAAAAAACACCCCTCCGGAAAAATTTCCAATGCCGGAGGGAATAAAAGAAGTGGCTGTCGCTGCGGCAAGCGGAAAACTGCCAGGGCCGTCGACTCCATCAAATCAAATTAAAACTGATATTTTCGCAAGTTTTTCTATTCCGACAGAAATAGATGACAGTTATGTTCAAGTTGATGTTGACAGTTTTTGTGACAAACTGGCCACAGAATTGACTCCTCCGGAAATGAAAAGAAAGGCAACGTTTATAAATCAACATGACATTGCTCCTTTCCCCGAATGGGAAAAAGGGGCGAGTGAGTGGCTAAAAGGACGATTTGGAGAAACGGATACCGACAATTCTGGAACAATTATCGGTCCGCCGCCAACGGAAACATGTTCCATCCGCACTCCTGAAAACTATGCCAAAAAACCCACTGTTTTGATTATAAATCCACCAAATGGAGCGCTTGTAAATTCTGGCGGCAGAGTGAATGTTGCCCTTCAAATTAACGCGCCCAATGGCATCAGCAAGGTTGAATTTTATCTCGATGATGAATTTAAATATTCAACTGTAACGGCTCCCTACGATGGGCTCATACGGTTGCCCCGCGGTGAAACAGAAAATACAAAACATCTCATTACTGCAAAAGTTTTCGACCAGATGGGGTTTGTTGGCTCGGCAAACATCCAGATAGGGACGTTTTGAAATATCGCAATTTGCAATTTATTTGAAAATCTGATAGTATACTTTCGGAAAGTTTACTATCTACCTGCAAATTTATGAGCCATGCGGCATTGCCTTCTGTAAAAGGCCAGATTACCATTCCATCCACTATAAGGGAAAAATATAACATAAGCAAAAATACGCCGGTTCTCATTGAAGATAAAGGACATGGTATTATCGTTATGCAGATAATGAATATGGTTGACCATGACACCATCGAATATTATGAAAATGAAAAAGAATTTGGCTTACATTTTGGTAAAGGCATTAGTCCGGAAATCCTTCTAAAAGCCATTAAGAAAATCGATGGATAAAATCCATAAATTTTTCAATAAGCTTAACAAAAAAGACAGGGCGCTGTTTGCAAAGATTTTTTTATCTGTTCAGTCCCTTAATCTTGGTGGCTATGATATAAAACCATTAAGAGGCATGCACGGCGTATTCCGTTTACGCAGGGGTTCCATACGCGTTGTCTTTAAAAAATATAATGAAAAAGGAATCATTCTGAACATTGGTTTTCGAAAGGATGTTTATAAAAAATGAATGCAAAACATAAAAAGCGGGAGCAAAAGTTTTCGACCAGATGGGCTTTGTTGGCTCGGCAAACATCCAGATAGGGACGTTTTAAAAAAGTTTGTAAGATCCGAAAAATATACCGGCCAGATATACTGTTACAGTTGATTCAATTACCGCTGCCAAGAAAAGAAATCCAATAATTAGTGGTATTAAATAAAAGTTTTGCTTTAAACATAATAAAAATTTCCTCCGCCATTTAAGCTTGGGTTCTTTAATCTTCCAGAAAAAGCCCAAACGCAGGCCAAAACTACAGGCAATAATCAAAGCGGGAATTTCAAAAATACTATGAGGGGCCAATAAAACAATAAAGGCCAAATGCCCAAATAATAGAGATTTCTCAACAAGATATACATAAACCAACCCAATAATAAAAGCATTAAAACTAATAATCAGCATGGATGGTATTCCAAGTAAAACTCCAAAAAATAAGGCAATCAGCATTGAACGCAGATTTTGGAAAAAAATTAGCGGAATCAACTCTAAAACATTGGATTTGATTGGAATTATTTCACGCAAAATATTTTTCAACGCAGTTAAAATAGTATTTTTTATTGCCGGTGAAAAAGCGGCAACAATTACTCCGATGAAAAACCATATTAATCCTAAAATTAAAATCTTTTTTATCCACGCGCGATTTCCAAAAATTAAATTTTTATAGAATAGAAAAATTCTGTTTATAAAATTCATATATTTTAAAAAATAATCTTTGGCTATAATAGGGGCACTGTTTTTTGAAAGCAATTAGAAAGCCACTGTTTTCAGAGATATCGGAGAAAAGATTTTCGGCCAATCCGGAATAAGCCGACAGTTGGGGCTTGTGGCCTGCGCCCCGCCAAGGTGGGGTGCTTGGGGGCGTGCTAAGGGGAAGGGGACCCCGCTAAGGCAGGGTGTGCTGTGCTTGGGGGGAACCGTCAAATCGGAGTGTAGCGCAGTTGGTAGCGCGCACCCATGGGGTGGGTGAGGTCGTGGGTTCGAATCCCGCCACTCCGACCAGTCTTACAGATAATGTGTTCCCGTCTGAATTGATAAGGCTTTTTTATATAAAGCCACCGTCGTAGAATTTTATTCCGCTTTAGGTTTCATACTTGTCGCCAAATACTGCCAATGATCAATATCGGTAATAGCCAACAAGTTTATGTCATCAATTTTTTGAGCTGCCTCAATGGCTCTATCTAATCGAGCATTGTAATTATCTTCCGCATCCAGCATGGCCTCTACTAAAAAGCTTTCCATCTGGCTTCTTTCTTTTTCATTCGGGATTTTGGAGATAGATTTATTAATTTGATTATCAACATGATCCCAATAGTAGTACGATTGTCCAGGTTGCCTCTTAACTAAGCACATTCTTATATAATCAAAATCACTACCACCCTTTCTAAAAGCTAATATCTCATCTTTAGCAAATAACAAATTTGTTTTTGTTTCTTTTTGAATGTAAGCCCCAACGCTTAGTTTTTTACTTTCTAAAGTTGAATCCGGCTTTAAAGTCAATTCTGGCGCAAAATAAGAGAGAGCTGGATGTAGAGCTCGGAAAACAAATTTATTGATATTATGTCTTTCTTCATGCTTTAAGGTCTCATCAAGAGTGGTATTTTTTGAGTCAGCTAACCTTTTTGAATTTATAACAACCAGGAAGCCATCCAGAGCCTCAATTCTGCTTCTTCCAAAAGGTAAAGCTAGTCCTATGGCTGTATGTTGAGTACTGTGATGACCCTCACTTGCAAAAGTATAATCTCTAGAATCAGCGCACTCAAATGCCAGAGCAAAATCAACCTTCGATAATTTTACTTTTCCTAGAGGTGGCTGTCCAAAAGCCATTTCATAAAGCTTTTCAGGGGTAGAACTGAATTCATCATGATAAGATTGTATTGCATTTCCTTTTGAGAACAGGCCATCTATTACATAGTGAATCTTCAATTTTTCCTCATCTGTAAAGCCGGCTTTCTGTATCTCTGGATCGTTTTCAAAATCAAACATTTTATAAAATTCATCACGGGTTAATCGCCTTTTTTTAGACACCTCCTTTCGTAAAATTTCTTCAGCTCTGGTAGCAAAATCGATGGTTATACGTGTTTTCTCTCTCGCAAGGATGCGTAAATTCCGTAATTCCTGATTTTTTAGGCTCAACAACAAAACTTTCAGCTTTTGGAAATTTTCCGGAGTTATATCTTTGAAAGAATTTATATCAGGTTGTTCAATAAGTTTACTGATTTCTGGCCCTGCTTTACTTAACAAAGCCTGCTTATCCCGAGGGTCTATCTTTGAAAAATCAATTTCGTTGAGCAGATCTGAGAAAGCTTGCGGGCGTTCCCCTGGCGAAGCCAATTTATTTAATTTCCTGATTTTTGCCTTAAATTGGAACGATTTATCACGAAAGTCATATTCAGACGTGTGATCTTTGAATAAATGTAGTTTTCCTTGTGGATCACGCATAATTACGCCTCTGTCATCATGAAAATCATAAAATTTCCCCCATTCAGAAGTTTGTGGAAGTGTAACTCTATTTATAAATTCTAAAACTTGGTCAATATTGTGAACACGTTTGTCTATGCCACTATATACGCCTACGTCATCATATAATGTTGCAAAAGCAACTTCAGCCACGCGCGTTTTTTGTTCTGCCTGAACACGGACATCTTCTGCTGTTTCTTTAGCCTTGGCCTTTTCCATGGCTTTTTCAGCAGCAGTTTTCTTCTCACCCTTTCTACCATGCACAATTTCAAGTCCTGCCACAAACGCCAGATCTTTTAAGGTTAATTCTCCGCCGGCAGTTGCCCCCTGAAAAGCCAATTGGCCACCAAGCTGCGTTGCTTTTTCCAGAGCTTTGCTGGCCTTGCCGATGCCAAGGGTATGGGTAACTTTTCCAAGAGCCTGAAATCCGCCCAGCTGCATGGTTGAAATTAAAAACTCTTCTGCGGAAGTTTTAAATTCCTCTTTGTAAATAACATTGCGCAAAGCTTTATCACCAAGAAAAAACACGGTACTTTCTGTGGCAAATGCGTTCACTCCCGCCAAATTACTGCTTATCCCAATGTCTGCCAATTTAGCGGCTCTGCCAAGTTGTGACAAAGTACCAACTTCCTCCAGGGCAGTAGCCAGTTTGCTAAAGCGTGCCGCAGTTATTGCTTCTTTCACGGCTCCAGCCGCAACTCCACCAAGCCCTGCCGATGCCGCAATAATTGCAATATCAATAACCAGATTTTTAGTCAGCTCTTCGGCCATTTCATCGCTTAAGGAAACTGGTGACCACCATTT
This sequence comes from uncultured Candidatus Peribacteria bacterium, assembly GCA_964655905.1. Classification (GTDB taxonomy): domain Bacteria; phylum Patescibacteriota; class Gracilibacteria; order UBA1369; family UBA1369; genus CAYHVY01. The sequence continues at coordinate 402 of CAZZPB010000058.1, read as the reverse complement.
TTCCTGTCCATGGTAGCCTTTCATATTCATATATTCACTCCACGCAGTCTGATCTTGGATGTCGCCTAAATTCGCTGGCGCTTTAATATATTGATGGTTCTGCTCACGAATGACCAAATCCTGATATGCGCCATCAATAAGCTGCTTCGCACTTTCTGCCCGCGATCTTTTAAGATACTGTTCTAAAGGATTAAGTTCTACCCACTGCGGATCAGATGCTGTTTTTTTCTGATACTGTTCTTCCAATTGTGGCCTGCTTTTTTTCCACGCGTCTTCTTCGCGGACAATAAATTTATAATTGTTGCGCATCTGTTTTTCAAAAATGCCGCGCGCAGGAATTTGATCGCTCTTTTGGGCTGTTACATTGAGTTTTTCAGCAAAATAACGTTGGAAATACTCTTC
>CAZZPB010000057.1:0-5832 GCA_964655905.1 uncultured Candidatus Peribacteria bacterium | reverse complement strand
CCAAATTTTACCGGTCAAGTCGTTTCAGTTTTAAGAAACCAGTTTGGCGGCCACAATGTAATTAACAATTAAAAATTAATAATTAAATGAAATCACGTAATATTATTCAAGAAAAAAGTTATGTTTTTGCTATCAGGATTGCAAAAATTTTAAAAACCACCAAACTCCCTATCAATAATTATTAATTGTTAATTCTTAATTATTAATTGTTAAGATGTTTGATCAAAAAAAACTTGAAGAACTGGCCAAATTAATACGTTATTTCATCCTTGTTTCAACGACAGCGGCCGGATCTGGGCACCCAACTTCTTCCATGTCCGCCACGGAACTGATGACGGTGCTTTTTTTTGGCGGCATATTACATGCCGATCTTGATAATCCCGACTACCCGAACAATGACCGGATAATTTTTTCCAAAGGCCACGCGTCACCGCTTTTTTATTCCTTATACGCCGCCGCCGGCGCTGTCACGGAAGAGGAACTGAAATCTCTGCGAAAGTTTGGAAGCCGTCTGGAGGGCCATCCAACACCTGCTTTTCCTTATACGGAAGCTGCTACAGGTTCACTGGGGCAGGGGCTTGCCGTAGGTTTCGGCATGGCTTTAAATGCGAAATATCTCGATAAATTACCATACAAAACGTACGTTCTCATCGGAGACAGTGAAATGACGGAAGGCTCGCAGTGGGAAAGCATTCAACTTGCGGCGCATTATCAGTTGGATAACCTGGTGGGTATCCTGGATATTAACCGTCTTGGGCAACGCGGTGAAACAATCTACGGGCACGATCTTAACGCCTATCAAAAAAGAATAGAGGCATTTGGCTGGGAAACGATCACAATTGATGGACATTCATTGCCGGAAATTTTTGAAGCATATCAAAAAGCTCTTCAAATAAAGCAAAAACCCACCATGATAATTGCCAAAACACTCAAAGGTAAGGGGATTTCTTTTCTTGAAAATCAGGACGGATGGCATGGTAAAGCTCTAAATCAGGATGAACTGAAAAAAGCTCTCTTTGAATTGGGCACCGTGGATACTGCCCTCCGTGGTGAAATTCCAAAACCGAAAAATAATATCATGGGAATATTACAGACAGAAAAGCACGTAGAGGCACCTTTAAAACCTGCCCCCGTTCAATACGACAAGTCCAAGCCTGTAGCAACGCGCAGGGCTTATGGAAATGCTTTAGTCCGCATCTATCCCGAATTTCCAACTATAGTTGTACTGGACGCGGAAGTCAGCAATTCCACTTTTGCGGAAATGTTCAATAAACAGTATCCTGATCACTATTTTGAAATGTTTGTCGCCGAACAGAACATGGTTGGAACAGCGCTTGGGCTTTCCCGTCGTGGAAAAATTCCTTTTGTTTCAACATTTGCCGCATTTTTCAGCAGAGCATTTGACCAGATCAGGATGAGTCAATATTCCGATTCCAATATCAAATTTGTCGGTTCGCACGTGGGTGTTTCCATTGGCGAGGATGGTGCGTCGCAAATGGGCCTCGAAGACATTGCCATGTTTCGCACGCTTTTAAATAGTGTCGTACTCTATCCATGCGATGCTGTCTCAACGGAAAAACTTGTTATAGAAGCGGCGAAACACAAAGGCAACGTCTATATTAGGACTACCCGTAAGGATACCCCGATACTTTATGACATTAATGATGATTTTCCAATTGGAGGAAGCAGGACGCTAAAAACCGCTCCGGAAGACATTATTACAATTATTACAGCCGGCATTACACTCTTTGAGGCTCTAAGAGCCTATGAAGAACTCAAAAAAGAAAATATTACAGTGCGGATTATTGATTTATACAGTATAAAACCTGTGGATACACAAACCCTTCAAAAGGCGGCAAAGGAAACAAAAGCCATTATCACAGTGGAAGACCATTTTGCGGAAGGTGGCATTCATGATGCTGTTCAAAGCGGCATTTCTGATATGCCTGTTCAAATATTTTCCCTGGCGGTAACAAAAATGCCCCATAGCGGCAAACCCGAAGAGCTCCTTGAATATGAGGAAATCTCCGCCGCCGCCATTGTAAAAAAAGTAAAAAAAATATTGGCAAAATATTATCCTCCGGCATCCTATACCGTTCCATAAAATCATTCCTTATTCCTTTCTACTTACTACTTGCTACTCTCAACAATGCGCCCACCCAATCTCAAAACCCGTATTTTTCTGGACAGCGGAGATCCAAATGAAACAAAACGTATAATGAATCTCCTTGGTTTTTTGGATGGTCAGACGACTAACCCAACGCTTATCTCAAAAAATCCGGAGGCGCAAAAACGTTTACAGCAAGGGAAAAAATATCAAAAAGTAGCGGATGGTTTCAAATCTTCCCCCATTTCTTTTTACCGCGCGGTGGTGGAAGAGTTGTCACTCTTGATACCGGAAGGCTCAATTTCCATTGAAGTGTACGCAGACCTTTTGACGACAGCAGAACAAATGCTTGAACAGGGCCGGGCATTTTTCCAATGGATACCCAATGCACACATTAAATATCCAACAACAAAAGAAGGCTTACAGGCCGCGGAACAATCCATAAAAGAAGGCTTAAGAGTCAATATGACGCTTTGTTTTACACAGGAGCAGGCGGCAGCGGTTTATGCCGCAACAAAAGGCGCAAAAAAAGGCGATGTTTATGTATCACCGTTTGTCGGAAGACTTGATGACATCGGCATCAATGGAATGGACCTTATAAAAAATATTACACAAATGTATCGTACAGGGGATGGCCATGTTGAGGTTTTAACAGCCAGTGCGCGTAATATTGACCATTTTCTTTATGCCTTACAATTAGGTTCAGACATTATTACAGCACCAAGTCAAGTATTGGAAGATTGGGCTAAAAAGGGCATGCCAATGCCGGATAACAACTTTCATTATCAATCATCGCTGAACCTGATTCCGTATCAAAATATTGATCTCAATAGATCATGGAAAGAGTGTAATATTACACATGATCTTACAACAAAGGGCATTGAAAAATTCGCTGCGGATTGGAATAATCTCGTTATCCTATGAAATTACTTTATCAAGATTCCTGCGGTATAAATCAAAAGAACATTATTACAATAGGTACGCAACTTTTACCGTATATTGAACGTCTACAGAAAATTATTACAAACGATGACTACTCAAAACCTGAAAGTGCGCTTAATCTTGCCTCGAATTCGATCATTCTGGATGTAATATTGAAGATAAAAAAAGAAAAAATCAATCGCAATCTCAAATACATTTTTGTCATCGGTATTGGCGGCTCCAATCTTGGAACCAAAGCCGTGTACGATGCAACTTATGGTTACTATGATGTACTTGCGCCGCAGCGGTATCCAAAAATTATTTTTCTTGATACCAATAATGGCGGGCTATTATTACAGCTGAAAAAATTTTTAAAAACCTCAATCAAAAAACCTGAAGAAATACTCATCAATGTAATCAGTAAATCGGGCGCAACAACCGAAACAGCCGCTAATTTTGAAATAATCTTCGGTTGTCTAAAAAATATTTTTAATGCACGGAACATTCTTGATAGAACAATCATTATTACCGATGAAAATTCATTATTGTGGCAGATGGCGCGAAAGAAAAATTTAACAGTTTTGCCAATTCCCAAAACAGTTGGTGGGCGTTTTTCAGTGCTTTCAGCAGTAGGACTTTTCCCATTGTCAGCGGCTGGAATTGATGTGGAAAAGTTACTTCAGGGCGCTCATCAAATGCGGACTCAATGTATGCAGCGAAATATTACAAAGAATCCGGCAATAGTTTCCGCTGTTATTCTTTACGAACAATATGGCAGAAAAAGAAACATCAATGACAACTTTTTTTTCCATCCGGAATTGGAGTCTCTAGGCAAATGGTATCGTCAACTCATGGGGGAAAGCATTGGAAAAGAAAAAAAGCATAACGGCAAAAGAACACCCATTGGTATTACTCCAACGGTTTCAATCGGTTCAACCGATCTACATTCCGTGGGTCAGTTATACCTGGGCGGCCCCGATGATAAAATAACGACTTTTATCAATACAGAAGTCAATATAGCCGCCAATATTACAGCAGACATTACACTGCCTGAAAAATTATTTTTCTCCGGTCTGGTCGAAAATCTGGGTAATAAAACGACTACCCAAATTATGCGGGCGATATATGAAGGTGTAATAACAGCTTACAATAAAAGAAAAATCCCTTTCATGGAAGTCATTTTGCGGGATATATCCCCATATTCATTAGGGCAGTTTTTACAGTTTAAGATGATGGAAATGATGTATTTGGGGCATCTTTTGCAAATCAATACTTTTGATCAGCCCAACGTTGAAATGTACAAAAAAGAAACAAGAAAAATACTCAAAAATATCTAACCACACATGCATCAAGCGCCAAAAAAATCAGCCGGAAAACAGTTTCACGTAATTGATATATCGCTTCCCCTATACCAGGGAATGATTACATACCCCGGTAATCCGGAATTGAAAATCAGGCCTCTGCTTGGCAGGACGTCGTTGATTACAGAAATAAATATGGGTTCCCATACGGGTACCCATGTGGATGCCCAAAGCCATGTTTTCCCCAAAGGCAAGCCCATTGATAGCATCAAACTCAGCCGTTTTGTTGGAGAATGCCGGGTAGTCAATATGACACATGTGAAAAAAGCAGTCATGGTTGCCGATCTTGCAAAAGAAAATATAAAAAAAGGTGAAAGAATACTCGTTAAAACAAAAAATTCTCTAAAAGGTTTTAACAAATTTTATAATAATTACATCTATCTGGATGGGGATGCGGCTGAATATTTGGCCAAAAAAAATATCGGCCTTTTTGGAATAGATTACCTGTCAGTGAAACAAAAGGGCAGCGCAGATCATCGTCCTCACACGGCTCTTCTCAAAAAAAATATCCCAATTTTTGAAGGACTTGATTTGTCGAAAGTAAGTCCTGGCAAATATTTCTTTATCGGCTTGCCGTTAAGGTTTATAGACATGGATGGGGCCCCGGCCAGAGCTGTATTGGTGTCTTATTGATAGAGCTCGCTTCGGCTCAGAACTGGCTTGCGCCCTCTTCTTCGACTTGCTCGCGCTCGCGCCGTGCGCTCGCATGAAGCTCCCCGTAGAAGCGAGCTCCAGAATACCATTGGCATGAGCCAATGAATGAATGCCGTTCGCCCGAAAGGCGACAAGCGCAGCTTGAATAAAAGAGATACCCCGTGCTTACCCACGGGGAGCTTCATTTCCAAAACTGATACCATCTTTTTTGTCTTGGCGCTTCAAGTAATTTAATCTGATTTTCAAGGATAAGAAACCGTTCCTGGAAAACTTTCATAAAACGCATGAAGTTTTCTTTTTCCTTGCGATATTCGTCCAGCAGCTCTTCCATGCGCGATTGCACATCATGAAGATCATTTTTTGTCACATAATCATTGTTGCCGGCCGCGTTTGATTCCTGTAGAGATCCTCTTTCATGATGTTTTTGAAACAGATTTTTATCCAGTTTGTAAAGCGCGATGATATTGTCCCGACTAACCATGTAATTAAACCCCTGGGGAGTCTTTTTTCTCTTCGCGCTTATCTTGCGATTTTTAATCGCCCGCCGGATCGTCTGAATGGATTTACCGCATATGTCAGCGGCTTCCTGAATAGATAACAATGTTTCTGCCATAAAAATTTTTTTAAAAAACATCCACGCGATTATTATAGTGACTACGCGTATGGATAATCAATAGGATAAGTAGCAGGTAGAAAGGGATCATACGCAAATGACTTTGAATAAATAATATGTGGCATAAATTTCAAAATCCGAATATCAAATTTCAAACAAAGGTCAAATGTTTTAAT
>CAZZPB010000056.1:0-7403 GCA_964655905.1 uncultured Candidatus Peribacteria bacterium | reverse complement strand
CCCGCCTCCAATTGCTCACCATGGTCGGATGGACGCCATATTGGCGGGAAATCTCGCTGATATTTCGTTTTCCATGGAGCATTTCCAGGACAATCTGAAATTTGATTTTTGCCGTATATCGTTTGCGTGCTGACATGGTTGAGTGGGTTAGTAAATATTTTCTTCCACCCCCATCTTAGCTTAACCAGTGGTACGGATTTTGGGGTTCATATCCATTGCAAATACTCTTAAACCGTACAATTAAGTTGTGGAACTTCTGTTTCCGGCAAAACTCTTGTATCTGCGTTGCTCCGGTAATGTGGTGCGAGAGTTTTCACTATTGCGAAAGGCAAATCTCATTTCAGCGTTGTTAAAATTTAAAAAAGCCAACCCGTATTATAAATTCTCCACAGAGGAATGTAAAGCTTTTTATTTTGCTTGCACGGTGTAAAATATATTGACAGCGCCTGCTCGGATCACTATAATGGAAATGTAATCAATAATTTTTCGATAAAATGGCTAAAGGTAAATAAATTTGGGTTTCCCCGGACGGAAATGATTGGAGAGCGCACCGTCCTGGTGCAACTCGATCTATAAAAAATACCAACACCCAGCAGGAAGCATTTGAAGCCGCCCGTGAAGTTGCTCGAAATCAAGGGGCTGAGGTTATTGTCCAAGGGCGAGACGGCAAAATCCGCGAAAAAAATTCGTATTCGCCACCGCCTGATAAATTTCCACCGAGAGGCTAATATCATCACCATGAACCTTAAACAAATTCGTCAAAAACAGGGTATAACGCAGGCGGAGATGTCTGAAAAGCTTGGTGTCTCCCGTCCCACCTATATTCAAATAGAGAGGGGCGAAAAGGAGCCAACTGTCGGGCAAGCCAGAGTTATTGCTGAATTATTTCAAATGAATAAATCTAATGAGATTAAGTCAAACGAATTAAAAGCAAAAGCGGCATTAAAAAAAAGACCTGGTGGGTTGAATGCTCAGAAATTCAAAGAGGTGCTTCTTTATGTGCTGGAAAAAGTTGGTGCAAAGCCAAATATTGGAGAAACAGCTCTCTTTAAGTTGCTTTATTTTATAGATTTTGATTTTTATGAAAAACACGGCCGATCTATCACTGGCGTAACTTATATGAAAAATCATCATGGCCCTACGCCAAAACAATTTAAAGTAGTCGCGGATGAGATGATAATATCTGGAGAACTGGAACGCGTGCGTAGCCAATATTTCCAATATGACCAGAAGAAATACCTTCCTCGCCGAAAGGCTGATCTCAATTTTTTGAGCGCTGTAGAAGCGGAACAAATTGACGATGTTTTGGCGCGGCTTTCTGATAAAAATGGTAGTGAATTGCGTGCATATTCTCATGATGATGTGCCTTGGGTCGCGACCAATGACCAAAATGATATTGATTATGATTTGGTTTTTCAAAGAACACAGCCGTACTCACAAAGAGATCATGAAATGGACTTTTTAGATGCTTCAGCTTCAGATGTGCTTGACCATCTGCCTCCTCTTTCTGAGGAAGAATATAATTATTATATGAATTTGCCCGATAAAAAATGACCAATGTAGCTTGTGGAGATATTTGGCTCGTTAACTATTCACCAAGTATTGGACACGAATATCAAAAAATCAGACCTGCCGTTGTAATTTCCCCTAATGCTCTACTGAAGAGATCCAGCCTCTTTACATGTATCGCAATTACAAGCAAAACGACTAAGATAAAACCAGATGATATCGAATTGCCGCGAACGGCACAAAATAAGCTCCACCAAGATTCGGTTATCAAAATGCAGCATGTTACTTCTTATGACAAAAGAAGGCTTCACAAATATATCGGGACAATTGATAGTAAAAATCTCGAAGTGGTGAAAATGCGTTTAAAAGAACTCTACGAACTTTCTTAAATTTTTATGTCCCAATACTACAGCCCACAACGTAGCAAAAATCTATATAATCCGAGTAGCAAAGAGCCGTTCAAGGTCTCACGCTCGAAAATCGATCTTTTTATCGAATGTCCGCGCTGTTTTTATATTGATCGCAGGCTTGGAACCGGAAGACCTCCAGGCTATCCTTTCTCACTCAATTCTGCTGTTGACGCTTTATTGAAGAAAGAATTTGATATTCACAGGGCAAAAGGCACAGCTCATCCTTTGATGAAGCTTTATGGCATAGACGCTATCCCTTTGGCCCATGATCGCATTGATGAATGGCGTGATTCGCTAAGAAGAGGCATTACATATAAAGTTCCTGAAACCAACCTGTTAATAACTGGTGGAGTAGATGATGTTTGGGTAAATCCCAACGGTGAGCTCATTATTGTGGATTATAAGGCGACTTCAAAGGCAGAAGAGGTTTCTTTGGATGCGGACTGGCAAATCGGCTATAAACGCCAAATGGAGGTATACCAGTGGTTGTTTAGGCGCAATGGTTTCAAAGTCTCTCCGACGGGCTATTTTGTGTATTGTAATGGAATTGCTGATAAGGATATGTTTGATAACAGGCTGGAATTCGACATCAAACTTATTCCGTATAAAGGCGATGATTCTTGGGTGGAGGGGACGATTAAGGGTTTATATAAATGCCTCAAGAGTGATAAAATGCCACCCTCAGGAGAAGATTGTGATTATTGCAAGTATACAAAAGCTATTTTTGAAATAAAGATTAATTGAATCAATTATTATGCCAAAACACCATTCAACCCTGACGGGAGCAGCTGGCGAACACTATGTGATGTATAGACTTCTTAAAATGGGGTATATCGCGGCATTAGCGCCAAAGGGAGTCCCAAATGCGGACTTGATAGTAACAAATGTTGAAGGAGAATTAACTGCAGTAATTCAAGTTAAGACTAAAAGCAAAAAGAATGCTAATGGTGGATGGCAAATGAAAGAAAAACACGAAAATATTAAATCCCCACATCTTTTTTACTGCTTTGTGGAGGACACCGAAATTCCACCGATTGTTTATATAATACCAAGCGTGATCGTAGCAGATGTCATCAAAGAAGCCGGTGAAATTTGGATAAAAACTCCTGGAAAAGGCGGACGAGCACATAAAGAAAATGACATACGTTGGCTTTTACCCGATTACAAAAAAAATCTACATGTAGATAACGAATTCACAATGGGGCATGGAGAAGGATGGATTGAAAAATACAAGGAGAATTGGGAAATTCTAAAAATATAATTCTACATATGAATCCAAAAAATTAACCGCCCCGCAAAAGGCGTCTCTTTAAAATGAGTCCGAACCTTGCGGTACAGGCAGCTCCAGACGTATTAAATTTGCCTCACTCAAAATTGCCTTCCAAAGCGGAAGAATCTTTCCAGCTGCCGTCCTGGTCGCGGTATTTAATGCTTAATTTGTAGGTGAATTCATTTGGGCTGCGGCTATAGTGTTCTTTCAACTTGCCATCTTTTTCGGATGAACTTTTAGTGAGCCGATGGGTTTTATCCAAAATGAGCATAAAATCCCTGTCATTTTTGCTGAATTCATATGTTTCACGCGTGCCGATTTCTTCCTGCTGATTTTTCTTATGATCAAAATAAATCAAGGGCTCTTCCGTGAATTCATAATCAATAGAACCCAAAAGGGTGTTTTTAATATCGCTCCATTTTTCTTCATTGATTGTGATCATTAGACGAGCCCGAAGGGCTTGTTAAGAAATTATAACTTATGTTATTTTTGCACATAATTATACTTTTCTCAATCAGGCGTAGCTCTTGCTATGGCGGCGACAAATCTAATAATTAGGATCATACGTTTTCTTCTTTGAATAAAAATTCAGGAAAAACTATGATCAAATCCGAAATCCGAATAACAAATGTCAATTCAATATCACAGGTTCACATGTCAAGTCAAGATGGGGGCTGAAAATTCCTGTTTGATATTAAGAATTAAAACATTTGACCTTTGTTTGAAATTTGATATTCGGATTTTGAAATTTATGCCACATATTATTTATTCAAAGTCATTTGCGTATGATTCGTAACCCTTTACATTATGTTCCAAATTTTAAAAAATTGCCTGAAAAAACGTGAAAAATATCTGAAGGCAAACAAAATTGAAGCTTTTCGTCTTTATGACCGCGGGCGCGAATACGCAAATATTGCCATAGATGTTTATCGTGATAACGCGGTAATCCATGTTTTTTCCAGAACGTCCCCATTAAACTACAGTGATATTGAAATAGCTTTGTTCAAATTGTTAAACATAAAAAAGTTTTTCTATAAAAATCGTATGAAGGAAGATTTTGCGCTTCCTGTTGCCCTTTCAAAACCAATAGTTATCGAAGAATATGGGCACAAATTCATGGTAAATTTTTCGGAACATATGGACACAGGTCTTTATTTGGACCACCGTGAAACCAGAAAATGGATAGGGGAACATAGTAAAAATAAAATCGTGTTGAATACTTTTGCATATACGGGATCATTCAGCATATATGCCGCAGCCGGTGGCGCCGCAAAAACTTGCAGCGTTGATCTTTCCAAAACTTATTGCGACTGGATCAAAAAAAATCTGAAACTTAACAGCCTTTCCGCAGAGAAAAACTGGGTTTATAAAATGGATACGATGGAATTTTTTCAATATGCCAAACGGAAAAACATGACATTTGACATCATCATAATTGATCCTCCCACATTTTCCCGTAACAAGGGTAAAATATTTTCCGTTCAAAACGATCATCCTGAACTCATAAATGCTGCTCTGGAACTGTTGAATCCAATGGGATTTATTTTATTTTCCAATAATAAACAGGATTTTAGGCTCTACAAAAACAAACTCAGCCCATGCCGCATTCAAAACATTCAAAATAAAACTATTCCGCCAGATTTTAGCCAATCCAATACGCATCATTGTTTTTTGATACGAAAATGATACATTGAACATATGAAAGTTACCCCGATTAAAAGTTCGCCGCGAGATGTTTTCTTGTATCTGCTGACAATCATTACCCTGTACGTCAGTTTATGGAGATTGATTGAGCTCTGGTTTCAGTACATCAATACGCTTTTGCCGGATAATCTTTCCGGCTTGATGGTCCCTGGAGATATGCGTTTTTCCATTGCGGCTCTTATTGTGGTTTTTCCGGTTTACATCGGGCTAACCTGGTTTTTACGTAAGGACGTAATCGCGCATCCGGAAAAGCGCAATCTTCGCGTGCGAAAATGGCTGTTGAATTTTACCCTTTTTCTTGCCGCTCTCACGATTATTGTCGATTTGATTACTTTGATTAATAATTTTTTGAACGGAGAGTTGACAATGCGTTTTTTACTGAAGGTAATTGCAGTTTTTCTTGTGGCCGGTGCGGTGTTTGGATACTATTTTTGGGATCTGCGCAGGGCAACTTTGCCGGGTTCCAAACCGTCAAGATTGCTGGCGGCAACAGTTTCGCTTGTGATTTTTGGAAGCATCGTAGGGGGGTTCTTTATCATTGGTTCGCCAAATACCCAGCGTAATATTCGCCTGGACAATGAACGTGTGACGCATCTACAGATACTTCAAAGCGGGATTATTAATTATTGGAGTCTGAAAAATCAATTGCCCGCTAAATTGGACGATCTCAAAAACAATATTTTGCTTTCTATTCCCTCTCGAGACCCAGTCACTTCAAAACAATATGAATACCGTGTTACTGGAGAGCTTTCTTTTGAATTATGCGCTGTGTTCAGCAGGGAACACGCATCCGGTTCTTCTATTGAATATCGGGCTAAAAGTTCATATTTTCCTCCTCCTTCCATGCCATATATGCCTCCGCCTAATAACAACTGGCAACATACCGAAGGACGTTTCTGTTTTCCTTACACCATTGATAAAAATTTATATAAAATGAAAGGCAATGCAGTTCCGTCTCCGTACTCTTTTTAATACACCTCCTTCAAATAACAGCTTCCACAATACACTTTTTCTGGACGCTCGGAAGCATAGGTGGTTTGAATCTGCGCCTGGCATTTGGTACAGGCGCGCGGCCAAAGTTTGCGAGGGTTGCGCTGCTGCCTTCTTGCTGAATTCCGGCATTTAAAGCATTTTGTTGGAATTGGAATGTTCTGCTGCTGGTAAAATTTCAGTTCCTGGGAAATAATTTTGAAATTTGATTGGCAGATTTCACAGGCCAATATTTTTTTTGTAATACTTGTTGGCACATCTTTAATATTGTCCGGAATTTTATATGTTTGCGAAAGCTTCTTTTTATCTTCATCAAGCCATTTATAGCCATTTTTAAGCGCTTCTTCTTTCGTCAGTGGACAATAGTCCATGGCAAGAGTTTCATTGTATCCAAAAGGCATCATAAAAGCAGGAAAAAACTCGCCCCATTCTTTTTTATTAAGCTCAACTGCACTCAGAACTGGCGAAGCCGGATTCTTCGTTTGTTTCGCGCTCGCGCCGTGCGCTCGCACATCTTTACACATATGTTCTATTATACGTGGGACCAAGTCCTCGTACTCTTCCTGTGTGTATTGTTTATTCAGTATGCAGTATTTTTTTCGCTTTAAACCTGAGCAGCCAAAAAGATTGCTGCTAAAGTGGCATCGGTAACAGTAATTTAAATTAAAGCATTGATGTGTAATATTTAAACAAAAATTGATCCTGTTAAGGTTATAACCACTGGAACAGCTTTCATAGACCAGTTCAATGAAATCTCCGCATTCGTTAAAATCCATGGAATCTTTTATTTGTGAACCCCAGGATTGATAGATATATTTGCAATCCCACGCTTCATTGCAGTCAAAAGAATCAAAAACATTCTTACAATTAGCCAGATAGTCGCCTGAAACATTTTCATTCTGAATTCCATGCATGTATTTTTTGACGTGCCCCTTTTTCAGTTGTTGAAATTCCTGTTTGAATTTTTCCACGTTTTGCTGTGATGAAAGTTGGGCAATCAGTTTTTCATATTCTTCTCTGGTACTTTGTTTATTGCGGATGTAATACTCTTTATGCTGGAGATTGAAGCACATAAAGCATTTTTTACAGTCATAGCAGTCGTCCAAAAACGCGCTGTCGCTGCAGTTGGAACTGTTTTGAACATATTTGCAGTTGTAGCAGGTTTTGCAGTCAATATTTTCATAACAAAGCTCTGATTCCCGCACACGATAGCAATCAAGACAATTGTTCGTATGGTTCACACTATAACTGTAGTAGGTATCGCGGCAATAATCAGAGTCGAAAATCAGGTAGCAGTTTTTATTTTTTCCAGCCGAGTTGGTATACTCACAGTTTTCATCATAGAGATAGTCTGTAAAAATATTAGCGCGAGGAACTACCAGATAAAGTTCGTACAACTGATCAAAAAAAGGCCTGGAAAAATCAAAATCGCGGCCGTATTCAAGCGCGTCCCACTTGTCGCTCCACCAGTATTCCTGGTCATAAATTTTGTAAGGCCAGGTGGGATGGTAATTTGAAAG
>CAZZPB010000055.1:0-6627 GCA_964655905.1 uncultured Candidatus Peribacteria bacterium | reverse complement strand
ACCGGCTGGCCGGCTGGCATTTGGGGGCAAGAACAAAAGTCTGCCCGGGCAGACTTTAACAAAATTGCTCCTCTGAAAAATGGACAACGCAAATCTTAGGCCTATATAGAGTTTTTGCTTATCTATAAGCCATTTATCTCTGAAACTTTTTTTGTCTTCGCCTTTTCGACATATCATTAGAAGACACCTTCGGATCTCATACCTACTACCAAGCCTTTTCATCGTACGACCTCCTATGTATTATCATGCCGTTATGAACGCTTTATAAATTATTTCTTAAATCAAAAATCATATGCACGCAAGAATGGAACTGCCATTGATTGTCGTCAACTTTAAGACATATGAAAATGCCACGGGTGAAAAAGCGCTTGAGCTTGCGAAAATTCATCAGTATGTCGCGCGACAAACAGGTGTTTCTTTTGCCATCGCGGTGCAGCCCATGGACATACGTTTTATCAGCCATGCGGTGGATATCCCCGTTTTTGCCCAGCATTTTGATCCTGTTGAGTTTGGGGCTTATACAGGGCATCTTTCTCCGCATGCGCTGCAGGCTGCTGGAGCGCAGGGGTCGTTACTCAATCATGCCGAACGAAAACTGTCCATTGAAATTCTTGAAAAATCCATAGAAATGGCTCGCTCGCTTGGTTTTTTTACTCTTGTCTGCGCCGACACGGCGTACGCCGGCAAGGCATTATCTGAACTTGACCCGGATTTGATTGCTGTTGAGCCGCCCGAGCTGATTGGAGGAGATATTTCCGTGACAACAGCGAATCCGCAGGTGATTACAGACGCCGTTTCCATGATTGGGCGTGGAAAAGTTCTCATTGGAGCAGGCATCAAAACAAAACAGGATGTGCTCCGCAGCCTTGAACTTGGCGCCGCGGGAGTTTTGCTCGCGTCCGGTGTGGCCAAAGTTTTGGATCCTAAAAATGTTCTTTTTGAGCTTGCCGAAGGGGTTTTGGAGTTCAAAAAACACTCAAAGGGGTCAGGCATACCGTAGGGAACGGTTCCAAAACGTCCCTTACATTTTATTTTATGTTATAATGCCCCTGTTTTTATAATTTTTTGTAATTATGCAAATTTCCATTGTCAACAAGCATATTAATTTGAGTGATGTACAGCGCGAATACATTGAGGAAAAAATTACCCATCTTAAGCATTTGGGGCAGCGCGTGGATGACGAATCAACGCAAGTACATGTGGATATTGAATCAAACAACATCAAAACATCAAATAAAAATATTTCTCTTCAGGTTACCATGTTTGTGCCGCACGCGGTGGTGCGCGCGGAAGTGCTTGGTATTACCGTGGAAGAGGCGATTGATCTTGCTGTTGAAAAGCTGAAAAAACAGTTGGAACGTTATAAGGCCCGCCGCAATCGCCGCGATCAGGCGGGGCAGTGGATTCCGTCTTCAACGTTGGAAACGATTACCGCAACGCAGGGCGGTATTTTGCCCGTGGCTAAAATCAGCAAGCGAAAGAAATTTTCTGAATCAAAACCCATGCATGAAGAAGAAGCGGTGGAACAGATGGAACTTCTGGGCCACAATTTTTATGCATTTGTTAATTCGGACAACAACAGCTTTAGCGTTGTGTACAAGCGTGAAGATGGCGGTTATGGGCTGTTGGATTTGGAAAATAAATAAATTAATAATTAACAATTAATAATTGTTAATTTATATTCCATGGGATTTACAACGCAAACGTTTTTGTATCAGGTATTCATTATTGCGTATTTTGTTTTTGCCATGTGTAAGCCGAAATGGGCTCTTTTAGCTTTGCCTTTGTTTTTTCCCGCATATTTGTTGAGTTTTACGATGGGCGGAATTCCGTTTACCGTTGTTGAGTGTTTGATTTATGTTACTTTTTTTGCTTTCATTGGTCGTTTAGTACTGAATAAATTTTTTATACAAAAGGTCGTTTTTAGCCATCAAATCTGGCTTCCTGTACTGCTTTTACTGTTTGCTGCGATTGTTTCAGTTTTAATTGTGCCTAAAGAAATGCTGCTGATTGACGGTAAGACTCTTTTTGCGTCGCAAAAAATTGCTTTGGGTATTTTGAAGGGATGGATTGTGGCTCCGATACTCATGTTTGCGCTTTTCGCTTTTTTTCTGCGTGAAGAAAAAGATTTTCGCTATCTTCTGGATTTTTATGCCGCATCAGCGGTGTTATTGGCTTTCTGGGCTTTATATCAGGTTGCGACTAAACAATATATTACCGCCGACATGCGGGCTTCCGGGCCATTTATTTCCGCGAATTATCTTGCTTTGTATATTACGCCGGCCGTTTTTTATGTGTTTACGCGATTAAGAAATTTTTTAGATATATTTCATTTTCATGGTGTATCTTCCCCATCTAAAGAAAAATTTAAAAAAATCTGTACTTTTGCCCTTTTTTTAGCACTATTTGCGGCATTGCTTTTCACAAAATCTTACGCGGCTATTTTAGCTCTTGTTCTTGCTGTTATTTGCTATTTATCCATAAGCCGCGGGTTATTTTTCAGCAAAAGATTATATTTGGGTATTATTGCTGCCGTTTTTGCAATTATTTTGATTATTATTTTTTTGGATCCCGCGAAATGGCAAATGTTTACAATTATAACCGAAAGAACATCTTCAGCAGTCAGGCTGGAGGTGTATCAGGTTGCCGTCCGATTGATTGCGGAACATCCCTTTTTTGGCCTTGGGCTGGGGCAATTTCCCGCATGGTATCAATTGGAAGCGCCGCATATTTTGGGTCACGCGCCGTACGAGTGGAATATGCTCCATCCGCATAACATATTTTTGGCATTTTGGCTGAATCTGGGGCTTATTGGCCTATCGTCATTTATCTGGATTCTTGTTTTATGCGCACAAAAAGCCTGGTCCCTATTAAAAATATTTCATAAACAGTCTTTTGATTCTTTTGTTTGGATCAAAATTATCGGCTTTTTTATGCTGTTTATTATTGTTTTTCACGGATTTTTTGACACGCCATTTTTTAAAAACGATCTTGCGCTCTTATTTTGGCTTGTTATAGGGATTATTTTACTGCCACTTTCCCGGAATGATGTTAAAAAAATATAAAACCATAACAGGTTCGGTAATTCGCGGTATGGGAATTGGAAAATCCTTGGGATTTCCCACGATCAATTTGGCCTGCAATAAGCTTCAGTTGCCTTTTGGCGTTTATAGCGCCAGAGTGTATACTCAAATGGGCGTTTTTTTTGGAGCCCTTCATTTTGGGCCAATATCCATATTTGGCATTGTAAAGCCAACGCTTGAGGTTCATTTAATTGATTTTCATGGAGATCTATATAACAAAAAAGTGAAAATTGAAATTCTGAAAAAAATCCGCGATAACATGGATTTTGCCGACACTGATGCGTTGAAAAAACAAATTGAACGCGACATTCTGGACATCAAAAAATTATTAATTATTAATTATTAATTGTTAATTGTTAATTAAATATCTCAAAAATAAGATATCTCCAGGCAATCCTTTTCGTCTCTTTTACCACCAGATTTTGGCGATTCTGGCGGCGCTGTATTATGGCTTTCCTTCGCGATATTTAAATGTTATCGGTGTTACCGGAACAAAAGGAAAAACAACAACAACCAATTTAATTACAACAATTTTTACGGAAGCGGGTCTGAAAGTCGGCATGACATCAACAATAAATTTTCGTGTCGGCAATTTGCAGTGGAGTAATCTCACAAAAATTACCACTTTGGGGCCGTTTTTTTTGCAGAAAATACTCAGGCAGATGGTGAAAGAAGGTTGTACTCATGCGATATTGGAGGTTTCTTCCCATGCGATCTATCAAAACCGCATCTGGGGGATAAATTTTGATACGGTTGCGTTTACAAACATCGGGGAAGATCATCTTGAGTACCATGGGGGTTTTCAGAATTATTTGCGTGTGAAAGGGCTTCTTTTTGCTCATTTGAACCGTTCTTCGCGCAAGCCGCGTATTCCAAAAATTTCCGTTCTAAATAAGGATGATCCAAATTTTCTTTATT
This sequence comes from uncultured Candidatus Peribacteria bacterium, assembly GCA_964655905.1. GTDB lineage: Bacteria > Patescibacteriota > Gracilibacteria > UBA1369 > UBA1369 > CAYHVY01. The sequence continues at coordinate 2,626 of CAZZPB010000055.1, read as the reverse complement.
TTGACCAGTTTTTGGTTGATCGCAAGTATACGTATGGCATGGGGAGCGGCACGTGTTACGCCTCCGATCTGCTGCCAAGGGCCAACGGCACAACGTTTGATCTGCATGTGCCAAACAGCCATATTGAAATCAACCTGAAATTGCCCGGCGATTTTAATGTTTCCAATGCTGTGGCGGCGGCTACTGTTGCTCTTGCGAACAACATAAATCTTGTCGTCATTAAAACGGCTTTGGAAAAAGCTTCCTCAATTCCGGGCCGGTTTGAAATGATTGATTGCGGCCAAAAATATACCATCATTGTTGATTACGCCCATACCCATGAATCTCTGGATAAACTGCTTTCCCTCTACAGGAAACTGACAAAAGGCAAACTGTATGTTGTTTTTGGGGCTACCGGCGGCGGACGCGACAAGGCGAAGCGTTCTAAAATGGGCGCGGTTGCGGATAAATATGCCGATTATATTATTGTGACCGATGATGATCCTTATGAAGAAAAAGAGTGGCAGATCATTGAAGAAGTTTCAGTCGGCATCAAGCGCGTAGAAGGGGAGCGATTCTGGAAAATTCCGCATCGCTATCAGGCGATTCAGTTGGCCATGTCTCTGGCCCAGGAAAATGACGTTGTTGTGATTGCCGGCAAGGGATGCGAAGAAATTCAGATTATCGGGGATAAAAAAGTTCCGTGGGATGATCGCAAGGTCGTGCGTGAAATCCTCAGCAGCGCTGTCAGGGTTGATTTAAAATAATAGTTCAATGTCCAATAACCAATGATCGAATTCCAAACAAATTCAAAATTCAAAGAACAAAGTTCGGTATCTGCATTTCTTCTTGTTGATAAGCCAAAAGGGATCACTTCATTTTTTATGGTAAAAGTATTTCGCAGGCTTTTTGACATGAAAAAAATTGGTTACGCCGGCACTCTGGATCCGCTGGCGTCGGGACTTATGATTTTTGCCTTTGGGAAAGCCACGAAATTGCTTCACTGCCTTGAGGGTCTGGATAAAACATATGATGTAACTGTCCGGTTTGGCGCCGTTTCTGAAACGTATGATGCCGAAGGGCCGATTCATCCCTATGAAAAGCCGGTAAAGGACGATTTTGTAGGGACAAAACACTGTTCTGTCCCTACAAAATCGTCCATTGAGGAGGCTATAAAAAAACATTTTCAGGGACAGCAAATCCAAAAACCGCCCATTTATTCTGCTCAAAAAATCAAGGGAGAGCATGCCTACAGTCTGGCAAGAAGAGGCCAAACACCGGATGTAAAATCCAAAACGGTCACTTTTTTTCGCGTGGACATTAATCATTTTTCGTACCCGATATTGGAATGTTCCGTGCATTGCGGAAGCGGCACTTACATCAGAAGTTTTGCACATGATTTGGGCCAAATTTTGCAATGCGGCGCTTATGTGGAAGCGCTTAGGCGCGTCAAAATTGGCTCTATTTCGGTAGAAAATGCCATTTCTTTTGAAAAAATCACCGCCATTACATGCCGCGATTTCCTCGTGAATTCCATATGATCTTTCAGTATCTTATTCCCGCGATTTTTGCCTTTGTTCTCACGGTTTTTTTGACTTTGCTCGCGTTAAAATTTTTTCCAAAAGCCGGTCTTATGGATCGTCCTGAAAAATATGGGCTCAACCGCAAGCCCATACCATATTATGGCGGAATGATCATTGTTGCCGTTTTTTTTATTTCCGTTCTTCTTTTTGTAAAAATCGATATTCATGTTTTGGGCTTGCTGCTGGGCGCTTTGATGATCGCCAGTGTGAGTTTCGCTGATGATATGTTTCAGTTGAGTCCTTTGCTGCGTCTTTTTGTGCAGATACTTGCGGCCGGAATACTGGTTGCAAGCGGCATTGGCATCCGTTCCATTTCAAATCCATTTGGAGCCGCTTTTATTCTGGATAAACAGGCCGTGGCGTATGCCGTCGGTTCTACGATGGTCAGTATTTCTCTTCTGGGAGCGCTTTTTACCATTCTTTGGATGGTGACGATCGTCAACACGATGAATTTTCTTGATGGATTAAATGGCTTGCCAAGCGGTGTTTCGGCCATCGGGGCTTTGAGTATTTTTTTTCTGAGCATTCGTCCGGGCATTCATTTTGATGTTTCTTCACAGGTTCCTGTCGCCACTTTAAGCATTATTTTGTTTGCGGTGGCAGCGGCTTTCATGTTTTTTGATTTTCATCCGGCAAAAATTCTCATGGGAGATACCGGAAGCATGTTTCTTGGCTTTTTGCTTGCCACATTGGCCATTTTTTCCGGTGGAAAAATAACGACTGCATTTCTCATTCTTGGGTTCCCTATACTGGACGCCGTTTGGGTCATTCTTCGCCGCATTGTATCGGGAAAATCTCCATTTCGCGGGGACTTATCGCATTTGCATCACAGACTAATTGAAATTGGCCTTTCCGAGCGAAAAGCCGTTTTATTTATTTACGCCATCTGCGCTCTTTTTGGAGGAATCGCCATTTTTTTGGGACCTTTGCAAAAAGTGTATGCCATCGCGGCGCTTTTTGCGCTGATGCTTGTAGTCGGCGGTTTTGTTGTGTATTTCGGGAAAAAGGCAAAAGGCCCGCCGCCGCCGTAGGGAACGGTCGCGACCGTTCCCTACGGCGGCGGC
>CAZZPB010000054.1:0-16383 GCA_964655905.1 uncultured Candidatus Peribacteria bacterium | reverse complement strand
CTACAATGGCAAACCCGATTATCCCGTTCATTATCATCAATCGTTCGCGGATTTAAAATTGGCGTTACAAAATGGTGTCATCAACATAATATGGACAATTTTTCATGGCAAAAATCATTTCACGATCACATAATTCGTGATAAAAAGGCATTATTCAATATCCGCAAATATATCATCAACAATCCCCGAAATTGGAATTCGGATGGGAATAACATATAAAACCTATATATGCGATTTTTCTAAATTTTTGCCTCCCTATTGATCCGGTTTTACCTCATTTCAAAACCACCAAAAACATCTTTTCCCAAAGGCCGGTATTGAATTTCAATATTATCAACCAAAGCCCCGTCCGGCCCCTTTTTGCACCATGCAATAAGGCGTTTTAATTTGTCTTCTTCACCATTGGCAATCACGGTCACGCTGCCGTCCGCATTATTTTTAACATAACCGTGGAGTTCCAATTCGCGGGCCGTTTTTTGGGTTTCTGAACGATAAAAAACACCCTGAACCCGGCCGGTTATTGTTAAAATCACCTGTTTTTTCATTTATTTGATAGAGCTCGCTGCTTTGTAGGATGTAATAGTCACTTTTTTCATGTTGACGGTTTTGCTCGGTTTTTCACTGCCTGTAACCTGTAAATCGGCAATTTTATCGGCGATTTCCATGCCCTCATACACCTGCCCGATCGGTGAATAATTGCCATCCAGAAACGGAGTGCCATTTTTGTTGGTTACAATAAAAAATTGGCTTCCAATTGATACCGGCGCGGATGTTTTAGCCATTGAAACAGTACCATAAAGATGTTTATAGTTCGGGCTTATTTCGTTTGGCAGATTGGTCCCCGGACCTTTGTAGCTGTATCCGCCGGTGCCGTCCTTATTGGTAAAATCACCCGTCTGAATCATGAAATCTTTCACAACACGGTGGAAAGGGACTCCATTGTATTTTCCACTATCCGCCAGTTCTTTAAAATTTTTCGTGAGTTCGGGTACATTTTTTATGAACAGTTTGAATTTGATCGTGCCAAGATCCGTTTTAACGGTCGCAATCGTATCCCCTGTTTTGGGTGATTCAAGCTGCATATTTTCTTCTGTTTTGATGGGAAGAGCGGCTGTAGGGACCGCTCCTGTCTCTGGTTTGAAACCTGTCTCTACGGGGGCCTGGTCGCCCTGGGCGCAACCCGCAAAAATAAACATACTGAAAATAAAAATAAAGAACAAGGATAGTGATTTCATGGTAAAAATAGTTAAGATATTGCTTTTGGCTGCCGATTTTGCTAGTTTTGTGGAGAATGGTTTTGTAGGGAACGGTTTGAAACCGTTCCCTACAAAACCATTCTCCCTATTATGAAAGATTATTTTAAAAAATTCGTTCTGTATTTTTTGGTATGGCTCGCGCGGATACGCTTAAAGCGTCTGCGCCCGTTTATTATAGCTATTACAGGTTCCGTTGGCAAAACAAGCACAAAGGAGGCTTTATATACCATTTTGCAGCAGAGATATAAAGTTATCAGAAATCAAAAAAGTTATAATACGAATTTTGGGCTGCCTTTGGCTATTTTAGAGCAATCGTCCGGATTTTCTTCCATGCGGGAGTGGCTTAAAATTATGGCGCAAAGTGTTATAAATGCTTTTTGGAACGGCCGCGACATACAGATGATGGTGCTTGAATTTGGGGTAGACAAGCCGGGAGATATGGATTATCTGTTAAAACTGATTCAGCCGCAAATTGCGGTTATCACGAACATTAAGCCGGTTCACCTGGATAAAGGCCAATTTAAGGATGAGGAAGATATATTTCTTGAAAAAAGCAAACTGGTTCGTTCCCTGCCGGAAAAGGGTATTGCCATTTTAAACGCTGACGACCCGTATTTGGCGGAAAGTTTTTCGAATGCTCCCTGTAAAAAAATCTTTTATGGAATGTCTGAAACGGCCGATCTGCGCTGTTTAAGCCTTGAGAGTTCACTGAAGGGGTTAAGCTTTACCCTGGGTTATAAAGATCAGGTTGTAAGGAGCAGCTTGCCGCTTTTGGGGAAATTTCAAATATACGTTATTTTGGCAGCAGTCGCGACGGCCTTGACACAGGGTTTTTCTTTAGAAGAAGCCATAAATGCCTTGAAAGATTATCGTCTGCCGCCGGGACGCATGTGTGTTATTCCGGGAATTTTAAATACTGTCATTATTGACAGCTCATACAATGCTTCACCGGCAACCATGAAAGAAGCTCTGGATATTCTTGAACAGACCGCCCGCGGGCGTAAGATTGCCGTTTTGGGTAACATGAACGAACTTGGAAGTTCCTCAAAAAAATATCATCGTGACATAGGGAAATATGTTTTGGGAAAAGCGGACATTTTAATTACTGTTGGCGAATATGCCAAACTGATCGGTGAAGAATCGCAGAAACATGGCTTTAAAGAAAAAGCTGTTTTTCACCATACCGATGCGCTTAAAGCGGCAAATGCCATTAAAAAATTATTGCGTAAAAACGATACCGTTCTTGTAAAGGGCTCGCAAAATAATGTGCGTCTGGAACGGCTTGTAAAAATATTAATGAAAGAGCCGCAGTTAGCCGAAAAAATGCTGGTGCGACAGGAAAAAGAATGGTTGAATATAAGCTGAAGCCCGTCCATCAATATTCATTATGCAAAAACCTCTCAAAAATTACGCTTTTATTGATAGCCAAAATGTCAATCTTGGTATTAAAGAATTAGGTTGGAGATTGGACTGGAGAAAATTTCGCGTCTATCTGAAAGAAAAATACAGTGTCGGAACAGCATATATGTTTATTGGTTATATTGAGAAGAATCAGGATTTGTATCTCTCTCTTCAAAAATGCGGATATATCCTTGTTTTCAAAGAAATCCTCAAAAATAAAGATGGATTTGTAAAGGGTAACTGCGACGCGGAACTCGTATTACAAGCCATGATTGATTATAAAAAATATAAGAAAGCCATTCTTGTTAGCGGTGATGGTGATTTTGCGTGTTTAGTGCGCCATTTGAGAAAACAGGCAAAGTTGAAAAAAGTACTTGTTCCAAATATGTCTAAATATTCAGCATTACTCAAAAAATCGGCCGCAGATGAGCACTTGGATTACATGAATAATTTGAAATCAAAATTAGCTTACATGAAAAGCACCCCATAAGGACAGCACCTCATGGGGCTCTTTTCGTCGTGATTCTGTCTGCAGAATATCATAGTTCTGTGCGATAAGTCAACCTATTTGTCAAGTACCTTGCTGCCGGCCTTGGGCGTAATGTAGCATCAATGAACGTTGCTTGTACTTAGTTGGGTCTTATGAAAAATTTAAATTACAATTGGAACATTGTCGGCCACCAGAAACAGCTTTTGGCCCTGGAGGATAATCTTCTCAAGGATAACCTGGCTCACGCGTATCTTTTTTGCGGCCCTGAGAACATTGGAAAATATACCGTTGCAAAGCGCTTCGCGGAGATTCTGCAATGTCAAAATGGCGGATGCGGAAGCTGTTTCGTATGTTTGGAAATTAAAAAAAGCTATCATACTGACACTCTTGAAATCGCAAACGAGGAAGGCAGCATAAAAATTGATGCTGTTCGGGAAATTCTGGCGCGTCTTTATACAAAACCGCAAAGCCGGTATAAAATTCTGCTTGTAAAAAACATTGAAAAAATGACAGCCGAAGCCAGTAGCGCCCTATTAAAAACATTGGAGGAACCTCCTCCGCAAACGATTTTTTTGTTAACCACAAGCCATTTACACGAAGTGTTGCTGACTGTGGTTTCCCGCGTGCGGCTGTGCCGGTTTCATATTGTACCGAAAAATATTTTATTGTCGTTTCTTCAGCAGCTTTATCCGCAAAAGCCCGCGGTAGAAATCGGCCAGATCGCGGATATCGCTTTTGGCAGGCCCGGAAAAGCGCTTACTCTGCTCAAAGATACGGAATTGTTGGCACAATATCAGAATTTTGTTCGGAAGATTGAAAATTTTCTTGGCAACCCGGATTTGGTTCAACAATTTTCTTTTGTGACGGAGATTAGCAAAAATACCAATTCACGAACGGGTCGCGACCAGTCCCTGATAAAAATTTTCCTGGATGTTTTACAATATGCGGCGCGGTCTCAAATGTATACGCAAATTTGCAGTTCCGATTTCAAAAAATCCCTGCAAACAGCCCGCTTTCTACGTCTTGTAGAAGAGACTAATGATATGTTGAAACGAAACGTAAATGCTCGGCTGGTTCTTGAAAATCTTATTCTGGAGTTAGTAACAAAATAAATTATGATTCAGTTTTTTGTTGTTCTTGTTGGCATAATTATTCTGGTTGGTATCTTTTTTCGAAGATATAAAATTGTCAAAAAAGGCGCAACTGCAGGGAGTCATCGAAAAGATTTGCTGAAGCATTTTTACCATTTTTTTGATCGGCCCAGGGCGGATGAGATAACGGCTGACGAAATCATTCCTGACGTATCAGGCATTGATCCAAAAAAAGTATCCAGGGCGGACGGTCTTCTTAAAAGAGCCGATGCTTATTTTGAAAAAGGAGATATAAAAAACGTGGAAAAAACCCTAATTCAAAGCCTATCTTTGAATCCTGGTTCCAGAGAGACATACCACAGATTGGGACTTTTATATTTAAAACAGGGGCAATATGGCAAGGCCGAAGTCATTTATAGGAAATTGATTGCCAATGTTGCCGATGATCCCGCGTATTACAGCAATTTGGGATTGGCTTTATATCAACAAAAAAAATTCGCGGAGGCTAAAGAATTTTATATTAAAGCCATTGAACTGGATTCCGCCCGCGCCGGAAGATTTTTCAGTTTGGCCCAGACTTTTCATGAATTGCAGGAGTTTGACCAGGCGCTGCGGCATTTTTTGAAAGCCATTGAACTGGATGCGAAAAATATTGATTATCTGCTTACCCTGGCGCAGTTCTATCATGACCGTGAAATGATTGCTGAAAAACAAAAACTGCTTGAGGAAATTTTACTCTTGGATCCAAACAATGCAATGGCTATGGAGATGAAAAAAGGCACACCGCCTTCGTAGAGACAATTCATGAATTGTCTCTACGAAGGCGTTCCCTACGGAATTATGGTTTTCCCCACCAGAATTTTCTCAGGAATTGCTTTATAACGGCTGAAGATTTTTTCTTTTTTCTCCACGCCGTCTTTTGTGACATAACGATACCAGGTGACATCAAAGCCATCATGTTTTTTTTCTACCTGTTTTCTAACGCCTTTGGGCAATTTGCCGGTCTCAACGATTTCAGCCGGCCCGGCTGAAATCCGGTTATCGATCACAGGACCCTCAAAACGCGCTGCGCGATCATCTTTGGTTCCATAAAATTTATAGTACGCGTGGTCGCCATCGGTGTATGCCTGGATGAGTAAATGTGCGGGAGAATCATTTAAAAATCGGATATCGCGCGAACCGGGGTAAACTGTGGCATCCAGCCCGTATCCGCCGATCTGGGCATAATAAGAAACAGCGTAGGAGTGCGGCGCACGTTCCACAATGGGAAACCCTCCATATAGCGCCGCCCTATACAATGTTGAAGAAAGCTGGCAAAGGCCGCCGCCGTATTCCGGAATGGTTCCTTCGGGCTTTATAACCAGTTCCTCAAGAAAATCATGTTCTTTATCCACAGGCCCCAAATGTTTGTTGAAAGAAAAAATTTCCCCGGGTTTTACCAACAATCCATTATAACGTTTGATCCCCGTACTAATGTTATGACGGCGTCCTTTTGGGGAACCGGCAAAAGCGCTGTGGCCCGTGGCAACAAGGTTTTTTATTCCAAGAGCCTGCAGATCTTCCGAAACAGTCACTTCCGCCTGACCTTCAATTACAGGTATCACAACCCGGGCAACGCCTTTGTTTAAAGCAAAATTGATGTTTTCAATAAAACGGTTTTTATCTATTACAAAGCCGTTTTCCGCCCTGCCATCGATTACGATATTGTTATTTTTATCGCGATATATATTGGTATTGGAAACCGGTTTTTCAATTTTTTTGATTATTTTATCTTTGAGATAATTTTCGATTTTTTCAGAATTCACCGCAATTATGGGTATTTTAATTACGTTTAAGACGCCTTCCGGCGCAATCCCAATCTCACCATTTTCCAGAACAATTGGCAGTTGAATGGAAGTATTTTTAATATTGATATATGTTTCTTCCACAGTATTGAATTCATCATTTTCCTGTGACAGTTCAAATTTCCATTTTTCGCCTTTGTAGTGCGCTTCCAGAGTCACCGGCGGCATGGCATTTGTCAACTCCGTATTGATCAATATTCCAAAAATACAGAAAAACAACAGCCTGCATTTGCTTCGGAACAAAAATTTTTGTTCCGTATGGCTTTTTTTAATTGAATTCATGACCCCCAATTTTAAAATTTAATGATATCGTTCTCATGTTTTTCTACGTGTTCGTGGGGAATTTGTTTCAATTCCCTATGATGCAAAGAAGTTTTTTTTCTGAATGGATGCAGAATTTTGGCTTTTATTCGGGATAATTTATTGGCAATTTTTGAGAGAATTTTTGGATTACTTTCCATTGTCTGACTTATTTTATCCTGTTGTTCCACTATGAATTTTTGCGACACTTCCTGGCCTTTTTTGAAGAGCTCCTTGCCTTTTTGGTTGAGATATTCACGTGTTTCTTTTCCTTTTTTAGGAGCAATGCTCATGCCCACCACCGAGCCGATAGCACCACCGAGAATGGCTCCCATAATAAGTTTATCGATTTTTGATTTTTTCCCTTCCTGGGACTTTTTTTTAAAAAATCTGAACATATTTTTTGATGAAAAAAATACAATTTCCAAAGCCCTTAATCATATTGAATATATATTCTGAGCCCTCTGAGCAATTTTATCGCACTCAGCGCCGCATTACAACCATTGCCAACGCTGGTAGCTACCTGCGGAGGGCTGCCGGTACAATCGCCTGCCGCAAAAAGACCTTTAATATTGGTTTTTCCATCCATATCGACTTTAATGTAATTATTGACGGTTTCCAACCCGAGTTTTTTAGCGAAAGCAATCACTCCTGCCGTTCCCACAGCCATAAAAACCCCTTCAACGGGCATTTCTACGTCCCCGCTGATGACAATTTTTTCCGCTTTATCCGTGCCAATAATGGCTTTAATCCTTGTTGTTTTAAGAACCGCAATTTTGTTTTTTTGAAGCTGTTTTTGGTATTCTTCTGAAAAATTAAATTCTTTCCCGTGGCTAAGGACGGTAATATCTTTGGTGTAGTTTAAAAGCTGCATTGCTTCTTCCGCGGCATAATCACCATTGCCAATAACAACAACTTTTTTATTTTTAAAGAAAAACCCATCGCAAACAACGCAATACGAAACGCCCTTACCTGTAAAAAGCTGTTCATTTTTAATCCCGCTTAGAGCATAACTTTGGCCGGTGGCGATGATAACGGTCTTCGCCTCATAATGATTTTGTTTGTTATCTTTAAGCAGAAAAGTGCCATCATTTTGTATTTTGAGATCAATAATTTCGTTTTCTATCATTTCCGTACCAAAATTTTTGGCGTGCGCAACGGCTTTCATCGTTAAATCAGGGCCGCTGACGGGTTCTGCGAAACCAAGATAGTTCGCAATTATGCGGGATTTATACATGTTCCCCCTGGTATAATCGCCGAAAATAATCGTTTTCAACTGCGCCCGCGAAGTATAAACTGCGGCGCTTAAACCGCCCGGACCGCATCCTATAATTGCTACGTCATAAAGATTGGTCATATGGCAAATAGTTTGAAGGACATCACTTTACCCTCGCTTTTGCGTAATCAATATTTTTTGTCCTGCGAATAACGTTTATTTTAATTTTACCGGGATAGGCAACATTTTCCTGGATCTCCTGGGCAATATCTTCCGCCAGTGGCTGCAAACTATTATCTTTCAACTGCTGGGGATCAATAATGACTCTGACTTCACGACCTGCCGAAATCGCATACGTTTTTGCCACGCCTTCATAGGAGTTTGATATGCCCTCAATGGCATGAATTCGTTCGAGATATCTTTCAATGGACTCCTGGCGGGCGCCCGGGCGGCCCGCTGAAATGGCATCGCCGGCTTTTACAAGCATGGCTTCGGCGGTTTTTTGAGGAATCGCGTCATGGTGCGTCCAGGCCGCGTGGATTTCTTCTTCAGAAAATTCATATTTTTCCATTATTTCCTTTGTCAATACATCGTGCGAACCGCCTACCTCCTGATCAATCGCCTTGCCGAGATCATGGAAAAATCCGCCGATTTTTGATGTCATCATATCCAGACCGAGTTCACTGCCCAGCATAAGGGTAAAATATCCCACCTCAAAAGAATGTTTGAGAATGTTTTGACCGTAACTTGTGCGGAATTTAAGGCGTCCAATAATTCTCAAAAATTCATCCGGAAATTTTCGATTTTCAAGCTCAAGCATTTGAACCGTTTCCCTGCCAATGCGGATAAGCGTTTTTTCTGTTTCCGCCTTTGTTTCTTCAATCTTTTGTTGAACTTTTTCTTTTGTGACGACGCGCTCTTTTAGAAGTTTAAGGATGGTCTCACAGGCAATATGGCGTTTAACAAGGTCAAAACACGAAACAATAATGGTCCCCGGAGAATCATTAAAAATGACATCAACGCCGGTGGATTCTTCAATAAAAAGAATGATTTCGCCATTTTTTCCAATAATACGGGCCTTATGCTCATCCTGTTCTACCATGATCGCCGAACTTTTTTTCTCCACGGAGGTGGGCGCGGAATAGCGCTGGATAATATTTGAAATGATATTTTTTGCCAACCTTTCTTTATCTTCTTCAAGATATTCAACATATTTTACAAGATGATCATCGCGTTCAAGCTCCAGATCATGCTCAAGATGGCTCAAAATTTCCTCTTTTACATAAGCAAAAGAGGTATTGCTTTTGGCGATGAGCTTTTCTTTTATGGCATCCTCCGACGTTTTACTTTGTTGTCGCAGCATTTCAACTGTTTTTGTCTCTTTATCAAGTCCGTCGCGTATTTCCTGCAATTTTATATTTCTGCCATTCAGCTGCTCTTCTTTGGAAATAATCAATTTTTCAAATTTTTCGCATTGGATTTTATTATTTTTTTCGAGTTCCAGAAGATACTCCTGAACCTCTATGATGCGTTTTTTATTTTGATCTTTGATGGTCTGCGCTTCCGCTCCGCTCTTATCAAGAACATTCCCGGCTTTACGCTCATAATGCTCAAGGTTATGGCCTTTTCGCGGCTTCAATACAAACAGGCCAAGCAAAAGGCCCGCAATAAGTCCGGGTACTGCTGCTGCAACAATATTAAAAAATTCATCCATAAGATCCCGCCAAAGGCGCGGTTAAGAAATTAAAGCGACCGAAGAGGCAACCACACTTAACCTGAATTAAACAATCTTCCAGGAAGCCATTATAGCATAAAATAATTTTTACCTAAGCTGTACGTCCGTTATTTTTATTATTGGACCACTTACGGCCGGCGCATCAACTTCAACAGGCTCACCAGTATAAGCATCTAGAAATTCACTTAAATCCGGGCGAAAAATGCATTGTATTTGCTTCCCAATCAGTTCCTTATTATCCGGAATGTCCAACATAAAAGTTTCTTCACGTGACGTTTCTGCTGATAAATGGGTTGGCGCCTTGTAAGCTGATGAAAGACTACTCATACTCATTAAATTTGTAACAGCTACATTGACCTGAAAAGGATATTTTTCATATTCAGAAGAGTCGATATCCCAGAAATCATTTGTATTATCTTTGAGTCTGAAATTCCGGAAAAGGTTATTAAGATCAAATTTACTTTCTAAATCAATCACATTAATTTTTTTATCAACAGATTTAATGGTGGCTCCAATCTTCTTATATATTATGGTTTTTTCTGTATTGACAGTAAATTTAACGCACGGCGCGTCGTTTTTGCCAATTGGATAATTGACGGTTTCGGTCATATCTATCAGCTTTATCAGCACTGGACTATAAGTTTTACTGTCAACCACCTCTACTGGCGCAACATCCAGTGTCGGACTTGTTGATAAATATGGACTAAAATCAAAGTATCCCTGAAAGAGCTTACCCGGACTGCCAAGCAGTGTCGCTCCCGCAACAACTAAAGATATTATGATAACGCCCAAAAGAATGTATTTTTGTTTTTTCATCTATATATCCTACTGCATTTAGTCTATGTCTGTCAAGTTACCTCCTCAAATCTCTTACAATTCCTTTAAGTATTTTTACAGTTTCTTTGAGCTCTTTCCATGTGGTTTTTCTTCCCATGGTAAAACGCAGACTGCTTTTTGCGAGCTGCTTGTTCAATCCAATTCCCAATAGTACATGTGATGGTTCCAATGATCCTGAAGTGCATGCGGAGCCCGCTGAAGCGCAAATTCCAGCCATATCAAGGCGTAAAAGCAGGGATTCTCCGTCAACTCCTTCAAAAGAAACATTAATATTATTCGGCAGACGGTTGACCGTATCTCCATTTATATGAATATTTGAAATTTCCTTTTTGAGGAGTCGAATAAAATCATCGCGCAGTTTTACAAGGCGAAGTGACTCCGGTATACGCATACTTTCAGCCATTTTAAGCGCTTCAGCCATTCCAATAATGCCGGGCGCATTTTCCGTACCCCCGCGCATGCGGTGTTCCTGTCCGCCTCCATAAAGCAGCGGTGTAATCTTGATTTTTTCGTTGATATAAAGCGCGCCGACCCCATTTGGACCATAAATTTTGCCCGCATTCAGCGTCATTAAATCCACGTTGAGTTCTTTTACATTGATAGAAAGAGCTCCGGCGGCCTGACAGGCGTCTGTGTGAAAAGGAATTTTTCTATCATGTAAAAATTTTCCAATCTCCGAAATATTTTCAATTGTTCCAATTTCATTGTTACCGTAGCCAATACTAACCAATATAGTATCTTTTTGAGCCGCTTTTTTAAGATCGGAAAAATTTATATGGCCGCTTTTATCAACCGGAAGAAGTGTGATTTTAAAACCATTTCTTTTAAGCTCATTCATTGGCTGAAGAATGGAGTCGTGCTCAATACATGTTGTAATTATGTGGTTTCCTTTTTCCCTATAAGCTTCCGATAAGCCAAAAATGGCCCAGTTGTTTGATTCCGTGCCGCCGCTTGTAAAAAAAACCTCTTTAGTTTTGCAATTAAGAATATTTGATGTTTCTTTTCTTGATTCATCAATAGCAGCTCTGCTTTTTTGGGAAAACCGATAAACGGATGAAGGATTTCCATATAAACTGCCAAAAAACGGGAACATTTTTTTATGTACAATGGGGTCAACTGGGGTGGCGGCGGCACAATCAAGATAAATCATAACCTTTCATATATTTAAACAGTTTATAAACAGATCAACAATAAAAGGTGTTGTTTTCAACGTGTTGTAAACATGTTTTAAAGTATTTTTTACACCCATATTTACCATATTACACTTTTAATTGGCTTAATTATCAAAAATAACCTGTATTTTCATTTTACAATATATTATATTTATGCAAAGATTTATTACTACTAATTAATTATCTATATAATAAACTAAGTAAAACAGGCAATATTGTAATAATAAATAAACAATTATAATAAAATATGAAATTTTCATGTACCCAGTTGGATTTGGAAGAAGCTTTAAATATTGTTAATAAAGCAATAACTCCAAATACAACCTTACCAATTCTCAACAATATACTTCTTAAAACAGAAGAAAATAAGCTTTACCTTTTTTCTACAAACCTGGAAATAGCAATACAATACTTTATTTTTGCAGACATTAAGTCGCAGGGAGCAATCACTTTACCGGCTAAACTTATTACGAATTATATTTCTCTGTTAAAAAATGAAAACATAGAAGTTTCGACTACCGATGGAGGCACAGTTTGTATTAATTCTTCTTCTTCACAAACAAAAATAAAAGGAATAAACGCAGAAGAATTTCCGGCAATACCTAAAATTCCAAGAGAAAATACATTTAAAGTAAGCGCAAAAGACCTTGACCTTGCTATTCTTCAAACTGTATTTTCCGCAGCGACAAACACTTCAAGGCCGGCGCTCTCCGGAGTTTTATTTAAAGTCGATAAAGACAACCTGACAATTGTCGCTACAGACAGCTACCGTCTTGCCGAAAAATCAATCAGGTTAAAAGAAAAAACAGACACATCTCTTTCATCAATTATTCCAGCCAGGACGGTTATGGAATTTGGCAAAATACTTTCGAAATTCCAGGGGAAAAATAACGACGTCGAGATAAGTATTACAAAAAACCAGGCTCTGTTTAGGGTTGGGAACGTAGAGCTTATGTCCAGGGTTATTGAAGGAAAATTCCCTGATTATGAAAAAATAATTCCAAAATCCACAAAAACAAAAATATTGGTTTCCACGGAAGATTTTGCCCTTGTTGTAAAAAGGGTGAGCTTGTTTGCGAAGGAAAACAGCGATAATATTAAAATATCCGCAACCAACGACGGAAAACTTATTGTTGCCACGGATGAAACAAAAATCGGCGAAGAAAGGGCTGAAATAAACGTCAAGGTAGATGGTGAAAACAACAAAATTTCTCTTAATGCCCAGTATCTTCTTGATGTTCTTATGTTTATCCAGGCTGACAAGGTTGTTTTTGAAATTGACGATAAGCTCTCGCCGGCCGTTGTGCGCCCTGTGGACAAAAAAGATTATGTGTATATTATTATGCCTCTAAAAACATAATTATAGAAATCCCTGAAAAACAAACCCTTTTCACTGCGGCCTTGATTTTTCTGGCGCCTCTTCTCTGAATAGTCTGCATGACCCATATTCAAAATCTTGTATCATTTTTTTCAAATATCCAAAACAATAGAGTTCTGGATACTTTGAAGGCACATAAAAGCGCCAGTTTTTCCGGTGCCGGAAACTATTCCTCAAAAGTTTTTATCTTCAGTGATGCGGTCCGTCATCTGCCTGAAATAAAAACAGTGCTATGGATCGTTAATGATCACCTTGAACAGGAAAATATCCTTCGTTCACTGCGCCTGTGGAGTGACATAAAAAGTTATGGATTTTCCCTGGATACGGAAGATACAATTCAGGTAAAGATTGCCGATAGGCAAAAAAAAATAAAAATAGTTGAATTTCTGGCTAATCTCCACGATAAAGGGCGAAAAATTATTGTTACTTCATATCAGAACCTTCTTCACAATTTTCCTGATATTGAAGAGCTGCGACAGTTAACGATGCGTGTTAAAACGGGAGAAAAATTTGACATGGTTAATTTTTTTGAGGAACTTATTGAAAAGGGCTATGAAATGTGCGAAGAACAGCATTTACAAAAAGGAACCTATCATCGCAACGGAGATGTTATTTCCCTGTATCCGGCCAACAGTGACCATCCGGTCAAGATAGAAGTCGGCTTTGATACGATCGAAAAAATATATACTTCCATTTTATCTGATGAGAAAGAGGTTATTGAGGAGCTGAAAGAGCTTGAAATATATCCATTGAAATTCAATACTTCAGTGGTTGCCCCGCCTTCGCCAAGGCTTCGGCGGGGCGGTAATTTCTCAACAGGCACTTCGGGCCCGTCTTCGGAAAGTATCTGCAGTCACCTTGCTCAAAAAGATCTGGTTATTGAAGATGAAGTTGATGTAATTGATGAATTCTATGATGCGTGGAGCAGCATTTTCGATGATCTTCATGGCCGTATTCACTATATGAGTTTTGTTACTTTCAATGAAGATGAGGAAAATCACCAGCATCTGCATTATTTATCCGTATTGAAATATCGTGGCGTTTACGATCTGATCAATGATCTGCGCGAAAAATATCGCGATGGCTGGAGAGTAATTATTTTCAGCAAAGATGTGGCGGGACTTTCAAACATGTTCGTTGAACACAAGATTCATTACTCTGCGGATTTTTCCACCATAGCGGGAGGAGCGCCGAATGTTTTTCTTATTGACGTGCCGAAAGAGGAGGTTTTCCCCCATGCTTTTCAAAATCCGGAACTAAAATTGGCCCTCATTTCCGATAGAGAAATTTCTTCATTGCGTGAGGAAAAAAAGAAGCATTTCAGCCAGAAAGTTTATCTGGATTTTTTAACAAGTCTAAAGATAAACGACTACGTTGTGCATTCCGATCATGGGATAGCCAGATTTTTGGGTCTGGAAAAACGCACGATAGATGAAGTGACGCGTGAGTACCTTAGGCTTGGCTATGCTGAAAATGACAAACTTTTTGTCCCCATTGACCAGGCGGATAAAGTCAACAAATTTATTGGTGCGGATGAATCGCCGCCGCATTTGACAAGGCTGGGATCGGCGGAATGGCATACGATTACCCGTAAAGTAAAAAAAGAAACTGAAATCATCGCCAAGGAACTTTTAATATTGTACGCGGAACGGAAAGGAGCCAAAGGCTTCGCGTTCAGTCCCGATAACGATGCGCAGATAAAATTTGAGCAAACCTTTCCCTACGAAGAAACTCCGGGCCAGATAAAAGCCATTATAGACACAAAAAAAGATATGGAAAAAAATACCCCCATGGACCGTTTGATTTGCGGGGATGTTGGTTTTGGAAAGACCGAAGTGGCCATGCGCGCGGCCTTTAAGGCCGTTCAAAATAAGCAACAGGTTGCTTTTATTTCTCCCATTACGATTTTAGCCGATCAGCATTATCGTTCTTTTAAAAAACGTCTGGAAGATTTTGACGTAAAGCTTGAAATGTTAAGCCGTTTTAAGTCTCATGCGGAACAAAAAGACATTGTCAAAAGATTGGCCCGCGGTGAAGTGGACATTGTTATTGGAACGCATCGTTTACTGCAGCCGGATGTTAAATTTAAATCGCTGGGACTTGTTATTGTTGATGAGGAACAGCGTTTTGGGGTAAAACAAAAAGAAGCCCTCAAAAAATTAAAAACAGAAGTCGACATCCTTACTCTTACCGCCACACCCATCCCCAGGACTCTTAATATCGCTTTAAACAAGTTGCGTGATATCACGACGATCACTACTCCTCCGCCGGGGCGTCTGGCGATTATTACCGAAGTGAGACGCTTTTCCAATGGCATCATCCGCGAGGCGATTTTACGGGAAATTAGTCGCGGAGGGCAAATCTACTTTTTGCATAACCGCGTTCAGACCATTGATGGCATGGCGGAAAAATTAAAATCTTTGGTGCCGGAAGCGCGTTTTGGCGTGGCTCACGGAAAACTGGGCAGTTCCGATCTTGAAGAAAGAATTGTGGCTTTTAAAGACCATAAATTTGATGTACTGGTGAGCTCGACCATCATTGAAAATGGAATTGATCTCTCCAACGCGAATACTCTTATTGTCAATAACGCCGACCGTTTTGGGCTGGCCCAGCTCTATCAATTACGGGGCCGCGTCGGGCGTGGAAAAACGCAGGCGTATGCCTATTTTCTCTATCATGGACAAAGACTGAAATTGAGCGCCAAGAAACGTTTACGCGCCATCGTGGAGGCCTCTGAACTCGGCAGCGGTTTTCAGATCGCCATGAAAGACCTCGAAATTCGCGGCGCCGGGGATATTCTCGGCGCGAAACAGCACGGCGTAATAAATGTCGTTGGGGTGAGCCATTTTATCAGGATGCTTAACAAAGCCGTTGAAGATCTAAAAACAGGCAAAGTTACCTCCACGGAAGAACCGGAAGAGGTTTCTATAGAGCTGCCGCTAACCGCTTATATTCCGGATCAATACATTGTAAGCGCGAAAGAAAAAATTAATATTTACCAAAAGCTTTCCTCTGTGGATTCCATGGAATATCTGAATGAAATACGCGAAGAGGTTCTTGAAGACTATGGCATGATGCCCAAAGAAGTCTTTAATCTTTTTCATGTGATTGAATTGAAACTGTCTGCCAAAAAAGCCGGTATTGTGGCTGTAAAGGCGGAGAGCGTATATTTAAATAAGGGCAAGGAGATTGTTTTGCTGATGTCCAACAGGGTGAAGCCGGAAAATATCATGAACCTTCTGGAACACAATTCAAAGTGGATTATCAGCGGAAATAAGCTTCGAATCAAGATTGAAAATCTTGGCAGTCAATGGGTTGATATGTTGAAAGATTGTTTAAAATGGCTGGCGCAGGGTCTAAAAAGTTCAAAAGTTGAGCAAAAACCCCAGGAGTTAATCCATTGATTGTGCAAAAGATGGCTATTGATAAAGAACGGGTAAAACAGCGTTCCCAAATTATAAAAAAAATCCGTGAATTTTTTTGGAACAGGGATTTTTTGGAAGTTGAAACACCCATTCTGGTGAGGCTGCCGGGCCAGGAGCCAAATCTGGATGTATTTAAAACTGAATTTATCGCTATGCATGGCCCCGCCGGCGCCATTTTTGGTCCCGCCGTGGGGAACGGCCCCGCCGCTGTAGGGAACGGTCGCGACCGTTCCCTACA
>CAZZPB010000053.1:0-2780 GCA_964655905.1 uncultured Candidatus Peribacteria bacterium | reverse complement strand
TATTGTATAAATATCATGCAGCAAAATTTGGCTGTGATTGGATTGCTGAAATCGGCGCACCAGATGTTAATGGAAGGCCATTTAAATACATGTTTTAAAAATGCAATGAGCTCCAACAAACCAGATCGTCATAAGAAAATGATTCAGGAAATTTTGCAGGTGACCAAACTGTTAAATAAATAATATTAAAGGCATCCTTTTGATAATTTACCATCAACGAAATGCTTAAAACGGTTATTCCAGTAAAGAGAATGCACTGCCGATCGTGTGAGATCCTGATAGGTGATAAGCTGCGGGAGATTAAAAATATTAGAAGCGCCAGGGTTAGTTTTAAAGAAAAAACCGCCACGGTTTATTCTAAAACGCCGCTGGACATGGAGTTGGTTGCGGACGCGATTAAAGAAGCCGGTTATGAAATCGGTGAAGATAAGCCCAAATCCTGGATTAGCACGAATTTGAATGATTACGGCGATCTTGGCGTGGCTTTTATGATCTTGGCTGTGCTTTTTTTTCTGGGTTCAGGACTTGGATTATTTAATATTAATGTTGGCAATAGCAGCCCATCGGGCTTACTTGTCATTCTGCTGATCGGATTAACCGCCGGAGTTTCAACCTGCATGGCTCTTATTGGCGGTCTTATTCTTGGCATATCAGCGAGACATAATGAAAAACACCCCGAAGCTACAGCATTTCAAAAATTCCGCCCCCATTTATATTTCAATCTCGGCCGTATTATTGCCTATTTTTTCCTTGGCGGGCTGATTGGTATGATCGGCAAAGTGTTTCAGTTTTCCAGCCCGGTGCTGGGGGGGTTAACCATTGCCGTTGGAATAGTAATGCTGATTTTGGGTCTTAAATTGATCGATATTTTCCCCAGACTTTCCAGCGCCAGCATTAGTTTGCCAGCCGGCATAAGCCGATTTTTGGGAATAAAGAGACATCATGAAAAAGAGTATAGCCATTTGAATTCCATGATTGTTGGAGGACTTACATTTTTTTTGCCATGCGGTTTTACACAGGCCATGCAGCTTTATGCCATGAGTACGGGTGATTTTCTTTCCGGCGCTTTGACCATGTCGGTCTTTGCCCTGGGAACCGCTCCGGGACTGCTGAGTATCGGAGGACTTGTGTCAGTTGTTAAAGGGGCTTTTGCCAAAATGTTTTTTAAATTCGCCGGCTTAATCGTGATTGTGCTGTCCCTGTTTAACATCTCCAATGGTTACAACTTGATAGGCTGGACTTTGAGCTTTGGCGGTGAATCAACAATTTCAAACCAGGCGTCAAATATTACCCTGGAAAATGGCGTACAAACCATCAAAATGACCCAAACTGCTTATGGCTACACTCCCAATAAGTTTGTTATTAAAAAAGGCGTGCCTGTACGCTGGATTATAGACGCCAAAGATGCCAATTCCTGTTCTTTTGGCGTAACAGTGCCAAAACTGGGGATCACTAAAAATTTCAAGTTTGGAGAAAATATTATTGAATTTACCCCCAAAGAAAACGGAAAAATCAAGTTTTCCTGTCTGATGGGCATGTATCCGGGTGAATTTACTGTAGTTGAAAATGATACAGCCGCATAAATAGTGAATATATTTTTTAACCAAAATCATACCTGTACCCAGGGTAAGGGTATGTAAAAACCTCATATAATACATAACCCCAATCAACATGACATCATATCAATTCAAAGTACAGGGCTTAACCTGCGGGGCATGCGTCAAAATTATCAAAAAACGCGTGGAAAAAATCGCGGGCATCATCCAGGTGGAGGTTAATATACAGGGACAGCTTCAAATAAAGGAGGAACGGGATTTGGACAAATCTGAAATTATCGCAGCGCTAAAGGACACCGATTACAAAATATTATAATTATTAACAATTATCATTATGCCAAAAAACCAGTTAAAAATAAGGATAACGGGGATGCATTGCGCTTCCTGCGAGAAGCTGATATCAGAAGCGTTAAAAGAGCTGCCTGGGGTAGAAGACGCCGTTATCAGTTATCCGGAAGGGGCCGGACAGATAAATTTTGATTCAGAAATATTAAAAGATGTTCAGAGTATCGTTAAAGCAGTCGAAAAAGAAGGGTATCACGCCGAAATATTGAGCAGCGGGACTCTTAAACAGGAATTACAAAAAACAATAAACCCAAATGAAACCGATCTAACAGTCAAAGATTCCGCTCCGGGTCAGCCCATCAAAATCAAGCTCGAATCATTGATTGAAGCGGAAGGTCAAATAGTACAGGATGAAACGGGAAAATCTGTTTTTAAAGGACAGATCAATAAGAAGAAAAGAGCAGAATTTGCTTTACCCGAGGGAATTCAAGAAAAAAATCAGTTCATTGACAACTTTCTTAAAATCATCAATTCTCCAAAATTTCTTGACATGGGAGGCACACAAAATGGCGCTGAAGGGACACCTGTACTGGCGACCGCAAAGTCCGCCGGGGTTCCAGACAGCGGCGACGTAAATAAAAGGGTTCAATTATCCCTAAGCGGTATGCACTGCGCTTCCTGCGCTTCGATTATTGAGAGATCTCTTAAGAAAGTTGCGGGAGTAAAAAATGCCAACGTCAACTTTGCCTCAGAAAAGGCTTTAATAATTTTTGATGAAACACAAAGTTCAACGCAGAATTTGATTGATGCGGTGAAAAAAGCAGGTTACACGGCTTCCGTTTTTTCTGAAAATGACCCTGATTTTGAAAGAAACAAACGTGAGTTGGCGGTTTCAAAATATTTTAAAAAATTTATATTTTCACTGATCTTGAGCATGCC
>CAZZPB010000052.1:0-2754 GCA_964655905.1 uncultured Candidatus Peribacteria bacterium | reverse complement strand
AAATACAATACCCTACGCTCGTATAGTTTTTAATTTTATGCTCAAATCAAATTTTAACAGGGGCTTTTTATCCGGCAATATGTTGGCAAAAATATTTTTTGCGACATATTTTTTATTATTCTTTTGTGGACAGCTGGCCTTTGCCAATAATTATAACAATAACACTGAAAGTGACAATATGGACATGGGTCATTCCATGCCGTCCAAAACCTGTGAGCAATGCGAGGCACATTCCATCGCTAATGTTTCGAATTCATCTCGGGATTCACAGCTTCATATCACAAAACAATTTCCTGAATTTACTAAATTAACACCATATTTACAGGAAAATAATACAAATACAGATTTTTTCCGGGACAAAAAAACTTCGCGGAAATTTACGCACAAAATAAATTTAGCCATCATATCGAGAAGGGAATGAAAGAGGACTTCATTTAATCCTTTTTATCCTTAATAATTTTTTGATATGAAAACATTTATAATTTCAGTAGCAGCTCTACTTGTTGTCTTACTTCCCGCTTGCAGCAGTGAAAAACCACTTTCAATCGAGGAACAGGCCGCAAAGTTGAATATGACAATGGATGAATATAAAGAATCCCAGCAAAAAGCCGCCCAAATGGGGATGTCGATGGATGATCATATGCAGGAGTTAAACGGAAGTAACTAAATCCTCCCCGTATTTTTTAAAATTATCGACATGAACAACAGATTTTTAAAAGTTGGAGGTGGTATTTTTATCGCATTGATAGTTATCTCTGCAGCATATACTTTATTTATCCCTCAGGTTAATTCGCAAAAAATAAAACCGGTTTCATCAGATGAAGCAACCCTGGTTATCGAGACGGGTGAAATAACCACCAAATCACCGAGTCTTTCCAAAAGTTTTTCCACACTTCTTCTAGCCGGAACAGTCAATTCATATGAGACAGGTAAAATATATACCCGTGCCGACGGCCTTGTAGATGACGTATATGTTGAGGTGGGGGATCGCGTGAAAGCCGGGCAGACACTTGCTTCACTCCTGCCCCACGGCGTCGATGGCGAGGCCCAGGCGATGATAGCCGAAAAGCTGGCCATGCGCGACAAAGCGAAAGTTGACTATGACAATGCCTTGAAACTGGCCATGGCTTCACAAAACAGTACAAAGTCAAACGTTGATACAACAAAAGATAGAGAAGAAACCAATGTCTCCCTTTTTCAGCAAAATTTAGAGACATCAAAAACAGCCCTGGAAAATACAAAGAAACTTTTAGACCAAACTATAAAACTTAAAGAGGTAAAAATTGCCGCAGCGAAAAATGATGTGACCCAGTTGATGAATCAGGCTATCATTTCAGCAAATGATGCTTTTCAGTTAGTCAAAAATACCATTAACACTGGCGAAAACGGTACAATTTCTATTGATTACCTCTCCAATGTTTTGGGAGCTAAAGGCCTTAATTCCAGGACTATTTTTGTTACCGGTTTCAATCTGGCAGCCAACGAAAACGTCCGTTTTAACGCACTTGAAAGGGACTTGCAGGCAGCCCAAGTGTCAGACTATCTCTCAACCATCTATGATCTCCTTACCAATACGGAGTCTCTACTTCGCGCTTCCATTTCAGATACAGCAGGCATGACCATAGATGAAGACATTATGGATATTCATGAAGGACAGACTGATCTGGCAATGGTCAAAGAAAAATTCACTGCGGCAGTTGCGGAAAAAAATGTGATAGAACAGGAACAGGAAAACATGATTGTCGAGCTGGAAAATACTATCAAGGAGCAACAGGCTATGTTGAGCGCCAGCGAAGAAGAGCTGAAACTTGCCCAATCGGAGCTTGGTCGTAACAGTGAACTCGCGGAAAAAGAAAAAGCTGAAAAATCAGTGGAGAAAGACGCCGACGTTGCAAAAATGGAGGCGGAGTTAAAGGTGGCTGAAGCCGCGTTGGCACTTGAGCTCATCAGAAGCGGGCACAATGTTATCAGCGCGCCTTTTGATGGAGTCATAGCCAAAAGACTGATTGGCGTGGGGGATGTTGTAATGAACGACGAGCCTGCCTTTGAAGTTGTGGGGATAAATTCTTTTTTAGCAAAGTCACAGCCTGCAACAGTGAAATTTGGAGCCCCGGAAAACCTTTTTGACATTATCAATGAAGGAGATCAAGTCGAAGTGGTTGTGCCCGGGGAGGAATCTCAGGTTTACAAGGCCGTCATTACCGGAAAATCTTCCTTGATTGATCCGGCTTCCAGAGTGTTTACATTAGTTGCCGGTTTTAAGGATGGTTCTTTCAAAGATGGCTTTCCTTTCGCTGATAATTCAAATGTACGTGTGCGGGTAGTGACTGAAAAAGATCCGGTTTGGCAGGTGCCTTCACGCTCTGTAAAGAGGATTGATGGCAACAACTATCTCTGGATTCTTGATGAGGAAAAAAATCCTAAAAAAATCCAAATCACACTTTTGGCCGAGGACGGGGAATTTGCTGATGTAAGAGGGGGAGGTATTACCGCCGATTCAAAAATCATCATTGATCCACCCGACAGCTTTTTAAATACACCTACTACCGGCACCAAGCCGGATGAAGCGGTGCCTGTGTCGCACAGCAATCATTAAAGCTAAATTATCATGATCAATCATTTAATTATTCAAGCCTTTAAAAATCGTTTTTTAACATTCCTGTTTTTCATCATTATTGTGGCTGTCGGAGTTGTTGTGATATTGAAAACACCGGTTGATGCCTTACCGGATTTATCGGAAAATCAGGTGATAGT
>CAZZPB010000051.1:0-5407 GCA_964655905.1 uncultured Candidatus Peribacteria bacterium | reverse complement strand
GAATGATCAATAACCAATGATCAATTTTCAAACAAATTCAAAATTCAAAGCATAAAATTTGAAACATTGTTTTGGATTTTATATTTCGGTCATTTGATATTGTTTGGAATTTGGTGCTTGGTTATTGGTAATTTTTAACACATGCTCTTTATTCAAAGAAAAAAACGTATGATCCAATATTACTATCCATCAATTCACGAACAATCATCACTTTTTGCCGCCTTCCTCACAAGCTCCGGGTCGGCCGCTATGCGGCTTTCTTCCGGATATAATTGCCCCTGGTATTTGGCGCTTTTTTTGCGGTGATACGGAACCTCCGCCGGCGATGACATTTCTTCAAAAGCCAACTGGCAGACACGCATACCCGGGTAAAGCGCCACCGGCATTCTGTTAATATTGGTCATTTCAAGAGTAATTGTCCCCTCAAAACCAGCATCAACAAAACCCGCCGTGGAATGAACAATAATTCCCAGTCGCCCCAGCGAACTGCGGCCCTCAACCCGCGCCACAAGATTATCCGCGATCTTGATTTTTTCTACCGTCACGCCCAAAACAAATTCCCCAGGCTGGATGATAAAAGGCGCCCGCTCATCATTCACCTCGATCATGCGCGCGACATCCTTGAATGTTTCAGGTATCAAAGGATCCAAAACGGCATACTTGGTATGATCGTAGATTTTAAAATACCTTCCAAGCCGCAAATCCAAAGAAGAGCCGTGAATATTCATTAAATGGCCATTGTCATAAGATTCAATAACAATATCTCCTTTAAGAATTCTGGCCTTTATGTCCCTGTCGGAAAGAATCATAGCGTAGTAATTAACAATTAATAATTAAGAATTAACAATTAAAATGTTCAGCGAAGCTAAACTCCAAGAATTATTAATTATTCATTTAAACTATATAAATCCACCAGCCGAACAGCCAGGCCAATATACGCGGAAGGGGTCAGGAGTTTCAACCTCTTTTTTTCTGGAACCGGAATTTTCAGGCCATCAATAAATTTATGCAAGGTTTTTTGAGTGATGTTTTTTCCTCTTGTAAGAGTTTTTAATTTTTCGTAGGATTTTTCAATATGATGTTTTCTCATGACTGTCTGGATTGGCTCCGCGAGCAGTTCCCAGGCATCATTTAGATCGTCCTGTATATTTTTTTTATTCAGTTCTAATTTTTGCAATCCCTGAATACAATTTTTATACGCTATAAGACAATAAGCAATTGCCGAGCCAATATTTCGTAGTACAGTTGAATCCGTCAAATCCCGCTGCAACCGTGAAATTGGAAGTTTTTCCGAAAAATGATGGAAGAGCGCGTTAGCCAGGCCAAGATTGCCTTCGCTGTTTTCA
The DNA here is from genome assembly GCA_964655905.1 of uncultured Candidatus Peribacteria bacterium. Classification (GTDB taxonomy): domain Bacteria; phylum Patescibacteriota; class Gracilibacteria; order UBA1369; family UBA1369; genus CAYHVY01. The sequence goes on along the minus strand of CAZZPB010000051.1, from coordinate 4,061 downwards.
AAATCAATGGGATTTATTTTATGCGGCATCGTGGAAGAACCGACTTCGCCGGATTTCAGCTCTTGCTGAAAATAACCAAGGCTTATATATGTCCAGATATCGCGGTTAAAATCAATCAGAATTGTGTTTATTCTTCGCAGATTATCGAAAAATTCAGCCATGCCATCATGGGGCTCAATTTGAGTAGTATACAGATTTTGTTCAAGGCCCAGATGCTGTATAAAAATTTTGCTCGCTTCAATCCATTTTACCTCTGGATAAGCCACTAAATGCGGATTGTAATTACCAACAGCGCCATTGATTTTCGCGAGAAATTTTATCTGTTTCAATTGAGCTTTTTGCCCATCCAAACGGGCAACGAAATTCATCAATTCTTTTCCCATCGTAGTGGGACTGGCAATCTGCCCGTGGGTTCTGGCCACCATCGCGACATTTTTATGCTTTTTTGCCAGATCAAACAAATCTTTTTGCAAATGATTCAGCGTCGGCAATATTTCATCCTTCAAAGCATCCTTCAGCATCAGGGCGTAAGCCAAATTATTGATATCTTCGGAGGTGCAACCAAAATGAATAAATTCCTGTAGGGAACAGGCATGCCTGTTCCCTACAGGAATTTTGGCCTTCAAGAAATATTCCACGGCCTTAACGTCATGGTTTGTTTGTTGTTCAATTTTTTTGATCAGCTGTGCATCCGCAAGATCAAAAGATTCATATATCTTCCTAAATTGTTTTATTTGAGACGAATTCCATACACGGGTTCCCGGCAGTTTAAGATCATTACAGAGAAATAAAAACCATTCAACCTCAACCAGCAGACGATATCGCATCAAAGCCATTTCGGAAAAACAACCGCGCAAAGTTTCAACTTTTTTACTGTAGCGCCCATCCAGGGGTGAGATGCTGGTCAGCGGATCAGACATTATTGAGGATTGTTAAATAGAGCTTTTACTTTTTTAAGATGCTGCTGGTATTTTTTACGCAAATCCGCATTACTGAGACCAAAAATCCGCACAATGCATAAAACAGCGTTCACGGGATCAAGAACGGTCAAAACAGGCACATCCGAGGGCATTTGCAGCGTTGAATGGAGATTCACCATCATATCATCCTTATCAGTAAAAGGCGGACAGGCGATAACAGGATGGATACTGGAACCAGCCGTCACGCCGGAAAGACCATTTGACCTGCCGGCAATCGTCACATAACAAATTTGCCCCTGAAACTGATTGTATTTTTGCACAAGGGCGGACAGAATTTCCGGAACTTTATGCGCGGAAACAACCTGTAGATGATGAGGAATACCCCATGCGTCAAGTTCTTTTATGATTTTATCAGCCCAGGGTTTGTCTTTGTCGGAACCCAATAGAATTGGCACCAGCATGCGGGATTTTTGAGAAGACATAGTGGATAAATAATGAATATGGAGGGAACCGGTCGCGACCGTTCCTTACGTGAACAAAGAACGAATATTATTTGTTATTCTCGGGAGGACAGGGCCTACATCCGCATCAAACGTTTGGCCTGTAATCAATTCAAAGGCTTCGATGTAACGGCGAGCCGTTTCCGCTTTTATTTCATCTGGAACATGAGGAATAACTCCTTCACCGCGAAAGCCATGTTCCACAAGCCATTCACGTAAATATTCCTTGTCAATTTTCTTTTGTTCCTGGCCTGCCGCAAGGCGTTTTTCATATTCATCGGCAAACCAAAAACGTGAAGAATCCGGCGTATGAATTTCATCAATAAGAACAATGGCGCCATCCGGCGTCCTACCAAACTCATACTTGGTATCCACGAGAATAATACCCTGTTTAGCCGCAATACTTACTCCCCTTTCATACAATTTGAACGAGGCCTCCGCAAGAGTATCATATTCCTGCGAAGTTATATTTGTTCGTTTTAAAATTTCCTCGCGTGAAACAGACTCGTCGTGGTCCCCATGTTCAGCTTTTGTTGAAGGAGTCAAAATAGGTTTCGCAAATTTTTCATTTTTTTTGAGGCCTTCCGGAAGCGCGTTGCCGCAGAAATTGCGGACTCCCTTTTCATAATGATACCAGACGCTTGTGGTGGTAACACCCGTTATATAGCCGCGCACAACCATTTCGACAGGCAAAGGGGCACACTCTCGCGCCATAACCACATTTGGATCGGGATAACCAATGATGTGATTGCCAATAATATCTTTTGTCTGTTCAAACCAGAATTTTGCCATTTGCGTCAAAACCTGGCCTTTAAATGGAATCAGGCAGATGACGCGGTCAAAAGCCGAAAGACGGTCACAGGCAATTAAAATGCGGCGATCATCCTTGATATAATTATCGCGGACTTTACCTTCATATTTTTTGCCCAAACCCGGAAAATCAGTTCCAGCCAGACAATATGGAATCTGAGCGATAAGATTTTGTGGTGAAATCATGCGGGATATGTTGTGTAAAATACGGCTTCAATATACTGGAAACAATATGATATGATCAAGACATGTTCGATCCCATAAAAAAATACGGCAACGTCTGCGCGATTGTAGGAGGACAGTGGGGCGATGAAGGCAAGGGAAAACTGGTTGATATTCTTGCCGAACATTACGATTACATTGTGCGCGCGACAGGCGGCGCAAATGCCGGCCACACGGTGTACCTGCGGGACCCCATCCATGAAAAAGAATATCAAAAATATGTTTTTCATCTGATTCCATCGGGAGCGCTTTTTCCCCATACCATCAACATTATTGGTAATGGCTGTGTCGTGCACCTGCCCACTTTTTTTGAAGAAATGAAATTGCTGCAGGAACACGGCATAAATGCCAAAGAACGTATTTTTATTTCCGACAGAGCACACCTGGTTTTTGAATATCATAAGATCATTGATGGTCTCCAGGAAGAAAGCAAAGGGAAAAATAAAGTTGGAACAACGGGACGCGGCATTGGTCCGGCTTACACAGATAAAGTTGCGCGCATCGGCATTCGCGTTCATGAAATGATGGATTTTCACAAATTTGAGGAACACATGCGTGAAAATCTGCAGATTTTACAACGCCACTACGACTTTCAGTTTAATCTTGAAAATGAAATTGCCTATTATCAAAACGCCATTGGAGAAATAAAACCTTTTATTAAAGACACGGCGCTGCTTGTAAACATGGCCATTGACGCAGGTAAAAAAATCCTTCTGGAGGGGGCAAATGCCACACTTCTGGATATTGACCATGGCACTTACCCGTATGTGACTTCATCCAATGCTTCAATTGGGGGAATCCTGGCGGGCTCCGGCATTGGACCTAAAAAAATAACGGCGGTCGTTGGCGTCATGAAGGCATATTGCACCCGCGTTGGGGCCGGTCCGTTCCCCACCGAACAGGACAATGATATCGGCCAAAAACTGCGGACAACAGGCGGAGAATTTGGTACCACCACGGGGCGCCCGCGACGCTGCGGCTGGTTTGACGCCGTCGCCGCAAAATATGCCATCATGATTAACGGCATAAATGCCCTGAATATAACAAAATTGGATGTTTTGGATGAACTTGATACGGTAAAAATCGCAACCGATTACTTCCATAAAGGAAAAAAACTGGAAAGTTTTCCAGCTTCAAGTGATATTTTACAGGAAGTGGAGGTAGAATATCTGGAGCTGCCCGGCTGGAAATCATCTACCGCAAAATCAAAAAAATTTGATGATCTTCCGGAAAATGCAAAGCGCTACATCCAAAAATTAAAGGAAATTCTGGAATGTCCCGTCAATTTTATTGGAACAGGCATCGCGCGCGATCAGATGATTATTTTGCCTTGAATAAAGCCGAAGATTGGGTCTCGTCCCGCCGCAGCGGGATCCCCCGCTAAGCGGGGTGATGGGTTCCCAACCGAAGGGCGCACGAAGGGGAAGGGGGCCCCCGCGCAAGCGGGGGTACCTGGGGGAAACCGTAGGTTGCCCCCAGATCAAGAGGGAGTGGAAGCCAGATTTGTTTTGGAGGTGAAAAATGAATGAATATGAAATAGCGCCGCAGGTTGGGTCTCGTGGGTTCCCAACCGAAGGGGGCGCACGAAGGGGAAGGGGGCCCCCGCGCA
>CAZZPB010000050.1:0-4554 GCA_964655905.1 uncultured Candidatus Peribacteria bacterium | reverse complement strand
ACGTTATAGAATGATCAATAACCAATGATCAATTTTCAAACAAATTCAAAATTCGAAGCACAAAATTTAAAACATTGTTTTGAAATTTATATTTCGGTCATTTGATATTGTTTGGAATTTGGTGCTTGGTTATTGGTAATTTTTAACACATGCTCTTTATTCAAAGAAAAAAACGTATGATCCAAAACTATATACCGTGTCCACTTTTTGGGGTACGGATCATGGAGCGATAGAGGGGAATCGAACCCCCGTCTCAGCCTTGGGAAGGCCGCATTCTACCATTGAACCACTATCGCATGTATAAACATTTTTATTCCGCCGACAGATTTCAAGTGGGTCTTGCGGGTCCCGATTGAAATCTACATTTCTCAATACACTTCATCTTCCTTTCTTAATTGATAGCGATTACGCATGTCATCGTAAATCATCATGCTGGCTTCATTAAAAAGATCGTTGATATTTTCCGATTTGTGTCCCATCGCCATTATGCATAAAGAATAATTATGATCGGGATAATAAATAATGCCGCAATCGTGACCCTCCATGGTTTCAAGACCAGTTATAGCCATTTTCCTGACCCTGTATTTATGTGAGATAAGAATGTTATTTGGCAAACTTCTTCCCATTCCGTCATCAGCGCTGGTTCTGCTAAGGATTTCCAGGGCTTTTTCCGACATGCTTCTGTTTATGTAAGTAGCATTGTAAAGAACCCTAAAAATTAATGTATAAAACTTAACCGATATAAAATCATACGTTATATTGTCTTCTATTGTATCTAGGCCAAGGTCGCTGTAAACATCATTCAGCAAAGCTTTATTGATATTTTTAAAAAGTGTATTTGCCGCATCGCTGTCATCATCAATGATCATTGCATCGATCAATTTTTGTACGCTATAACTTTTTCCATAGATAAAATTTTGACTTTTTTCACCTTCCTGGACGGGACTTTTTTCATAAACAAAATTTTGTTGTAAAATTTCCGGATTGGATTCCGCGCTCTTAAAATAGGCAATCATAATCGGTACTTTCAAAAAGAGACCTGTGGAAAATTTTGTATCAGCGTTAATACCCATCCAGCGGCCAGTATCAAGTTCTTTAAAATAAAGAGCGAACTGGGAAATTTTATTATTTTTAATTTTTTCCTGAACAAGATCGGATACCTTATTTTTCAATATCTGGGTTTCAAAAAAATCTATTTTTTCATTGGCATCAACAGCCAGAAGAGGATTGATAAACTGGTACAACGATCTGGCGGAACGAATTTTCTGGAATCCAAAAACATTGCTGCTATTCAATACCCAGATAAAAAAGACAATGCCTCCAATAAAAATTCCAACTAGAAAAAAAACAATTACCACAAACCAGCGCGGTTCAAAATTTAATTTTTTATGCATATAGACGAGCCCGAAGGGCTTGTTAAGAAATAAAAGCCCCGTCTTCGCCCCCCGCTTTCGCGGGGGCTTCGGCGGGGCAACCTGTATTTAAAGAGTGTTAAGAATAAGATGGGATAAATTGCCTTTGTCCAGAAGACCTTTTTTGTCGCCAGCGTGAAGAATTTTGCCTTCGTTGATAAAAATAACATTATTTGCATGTTGTAGAAGATCGAGAATGTTGGAAACAACAATCATCGTTTTTCCTTCTGAAAAATTGTAGAGATTTTCAGTGATAACAGCTCTTGTTTTAATATCCAAAAAAGAAATCGGTTCGTCAAATATGGTAATCCTGGCTTTTTTGTGAAGCAACGCCCGCGCAATCATAATGCGCTGGCGTTGTCCGCCAGAGAGATTAATGCCTTCAGGTCCAACATTAAAAGAATATCCTGAAGGAAGCCGTTTAATAAATTTTTCAGCAACCCCAAGACGCGATGCATGCTCCACGTCTCTAAAAGATATAGCCGGATTGCCAAAAGTAATATTTTTCATGATGGATTCATTGAAAAGCACAATTTCCTGGGGGACATAGGCAATTATTTCGCGCAGGCTTTGCAGGGAATATTTTCTTATATCTTTGCCGCCCAGAAATATTGTTCCGCGGCCCGCGTCAAGGAAGCGTAATATGAGTGATATGAGGGTAGTTTTCCCGCTGCCGCTAACGCCAACTATGACAGTTTTTGAATTGTGAGGAATAGTAAAAGAAACATTTTCGAGAATTGGATTATTTTCTTCTCCATACACACTCACATGATCAAAAACAATGCTGGTGTCGGAAAAAGTTTTCAGGGTTCCCCTGTCATGATTCTGGAATTTTTTATTAAAAAAATCCTCCATCCTTGCGATTTTTACATGATCCTCCTTCATATTCGCAAAAGCATTCATAACCGCAATAACAGGATATGCCAGATTGTCGAGATAAAAAATAAAAACAACAAGCAAACCTGTACTTAAATGGCCCGCGTTTACCGCTCTGATGCCGGCAAGCATCACAACAGAATAGCCAATTGTAATAAGCACCCCAATGACGAGGTCCAGCATGGAACCAAGGCCATTCATATTAATTTCGTTCCATCGGGCCGTTTTCTGTTTTTCATCAAAATGATCAGATTCATTTTTTTCCTGGTTGAACGCCTGGACAATTTTCAGCTGACTTAAAACCTGTTGAATAAGGGAAAACAAAGCGCTATTTGAATTTTCTGATTTTTGAGTTGCCTTGCCAATTTTTTCGTTAAAAATCCATAATCCCAAACCCATCATTGGCAACATACTTAATGCCAAAAGAGCCAGTGGAATATTAATTAAAAACATAATCACAATCGTACTGAGGACGTACAAAATGTTTGTCACAAATGGAACATAACCGTACTGGAGCAGATTGCCCAACGCGTCAACGTCATAACCAAGACGATAGATAAAATCTCCAATTTTCTGCTGCTGAAAATAACCAAGAGATAATTTTTCCAGATTGCTAAATGCCTTTTCACCAAATCCGTTCATCATGTCATTGCCTAATCTTTTGATGGAAATGCTTACAGAATAATCCATAACGTTTGTCATAATGGAACTTACGCAATATATAAGCACAACAAACAGACCAACGGCTTCGCGGGAATTAAAAAATGTAAGCAGTCCGCCTAAAAAAATATTCGTATCAAACGGTTCTTTTCCCAAAACATTATCAATAAGAATTTTAAGCGGTAATGGCGACAAAGCCTCAAAACCGACTCCAATTAAAATCAATAAAAACACAAAAACAAAACGGCCAAAATAACGCTTTATTTCTTCGTGCAAAATTGTGCGAACGAAATTCAAAATTAAAAATATAAAAGATAGACAATGAAATAATAACAAATTACTTGTTATTTGTGAAAAAAAAGTTTATTATTATTGCGGTTTATTTATTTTTTAATTTCCTAACGCTATGGCAAAGAAGAAAGCTGCTGCTAAAGCTAAAAAAGCAACAAAGCCTGCAAAGAAAAAAGGAAAGGGGAAGAAATAATCTTTGTGGTTTTTAAAAAATCTCCTTAACCAAGGAGATTTTTTTTGTTTAAAAAGTTCTTTTATCCAGGTTTATGAAAAAATTTGAAGCTGTTGAAATTTATACTGATGGCAGCTGTAAAGGCAATCCCGGACCCGGAGGCTGGGGGGCTATTGTTCTGAATAAAAAAACTCAAAAGCCCGTTGCTATTTTAAAGGGACGCGAAAAAAATACCACAAATAACAGGATGGAAATGGTAGCGGTTATAGAAGCCTTGCGCTACATAGTTACCAATAAGTTGCAGTCGGAAAATATTGTTTTGTACTGCGATTCAAATCTTGTCGTGCAAACACTTATGAAAGGCTGGAAAAGAAAAGCGAATCTGGATCTTTGGGAAGAAATGGATGAATTGAATGAAGAACTTGATGTAAGTTTTTTTTGGATCAAAGGGCATTCACGCCATTATTGGAACAATGAATGCGACAAAATCGCTCAAAAAGAATCACGTCTGGCATTGAATTGATATTTTGAAATTTGATATTCGGATGATATTTTGACATTTGAAATTCGGATTTCGGATTTATATTATAATGTGTCCAGTTTTTTCTTCAGAGCTTCTTCACTTTGGAAACCAATTGATTTATCAACAAGTTTGCCGTCTTTGAAAAAAATAACCGTTGGAATGCTTTGAATTTCATATTGACTGCTTGTTGCATTGTTTTCATCAACATCCAATTTTCCAATTTTTACTTTTCCCTTATAACTTTCAGCAAGCCTTTCGACGGCCGGCGCCATCATCTTGCATGGACCGCACCACTGCGCGAAAAAATCAACCATTACAAGCCCCTTGGCCTTTAGGACTTCCTGTTGAAAATTACTGTCCGTAAAAGTAAATTCACTCATAATGAAAAGGAATAAGTAGTAAGTAGTAAGTAGTAAGTAGTAAGTAGTAAGTAGTAAGTGAAATTATTATAGCAAATTATTTGGAATTTGATTATTGAAATTTGATCATTTTACAACAGGTTTGGAATTTGTTGCTTGGTCATTGATCATTTTACAACAGGTCTGGAATTTGTTGCTTGGTCATTGATCATTTTACAACAGGTTTGGAATTTGTTGCTTGGTCATTGATCATTTTACAAC
>CAZZPB010000049.1:0-19275 GCA_964655905.1 uncultured Candidatus Peribacteria bacterium | reverse complement strand
TTAATATCAAACAGGAATTTTCAGTCCCCATCTTGAATTGACATTTGAACCTTTGAACTTTGATATTGAATTGACATTTGAAATTCGGATTTCGGATTTGATCATAGTTTTTCCTGAATTTTTATTCAAAGAAGAAAACGTATGATCCATGATATCATACCATGCATGAATCTGTCTTGACTTTATATATAGTTATAAAATATACTGTAAATAGTTTTTAACTATGTTTTATGGCAAGCCAATTTTCTTTTGTCACCGATGAAAAATTAAAAAAGAAGGCTCTTGAGAAGGCTAAAAAGGAAGGCGTTACGCTTAGAACAGTTTTGGTATATTCAATGAAAGCTTACGTTGACGATAAGATTCATTTTGGAATAATGCCGCAAGATGAACCAGAAGTTGAGGAGATATTTTTTGATGATCCTGAAATTCAAGAAAAAGCTGAAAAGATCGCGAAACGCTTGAAAAAATGAAGTTCTCCGTGCTTACGCATGGAGTATCTCTTTCATTCAAACTGCGCTTGTCGCCTTTCGGGCGAACGGCATTCATTCATTGGCTGCACGCCAATGGTATTCTGGAGCTCGCTTCTACGGGGGCCTTCATGCGAGCGCACGGCGCGAGCGCGCAGCGAGGTGAAGAAGAGGGCGCAAGCCAGTTCTGAGCCGAAGCGAGCTTATCAAACAGGGATACGAAGAATTTGGATGACTTTGATAAAACAATTACAGAATGAAAAAGATTCTTCTTTATACAGATACGCCGATTGTTGGAGGCGCGGAAAAGCACATGATAGCGCTTGCAAAACATCTTCGCGATTTCGGAAATGAAGTGAAAATTGTTTGTTCAAATTATAAAAATTTGAATGCATGGTGCAATGCCCTCAAAAAAGAAAATATTTCAATAATACGGCTTAATGCCTGGCACAAACATGATCCACGCCAGTTTTTCCAGATAAAAAAATTGCTCAACCGTGAAAATCCAGACATTTTTCATATTCATCTTTGGAATCCGGGCGCCGGACGCTATGCTTTTATGGCTGCGAATAAACAAAAAACAAAAATTATAGCTACAGAACACGACCCGTTTGTTCTAAAAGGCATAAAAAAAATCTTCAAAAAAATAGCGCTGAAAAAAACCGCGCACACGATTGCCATTTCCAACCACAATGCAGAGCAAATTGCGCAATGGTACCCTGAAATAAAAGAAAAAATCAGCGTCATTCACAACGGCATTGAGAATGATATTTTTTTAGAGGAGTCGTGGCATTTTTCTGTTCAAGAAAAAAATAAATTTAAAAAAGAGCTTCTTAAAGCGGATAAAGCTGATTTTATTATCATCAGCGTTGCCGCGCTGCACCCGCGCAAGGGATTGAAATATCTGATCGGAGCCATGCCAAAAGTCCTTGAACAAGCCCCAAATTGTAAACTCATTATTGCCGGGCAGGGCCCGCAAAAGAAAGAATTACATGCGTTAATACACCGGCTCGGTCTCGACAATAAAATTATATTACTGGGGCATCAAGACGAAATTGGGAAAATATTAAAAGCAGGCGATTTGTTTGTATTGCCAAGCATTAAAGAAGCATTCGGACTGGTTTTATTGGAGGCCATGGCAGCGGGTCTGCCAATTGTCGCGAGCCGGGTCGGCGGCATACCGGAAATTGTGGAAGATCAAAAAAGCGGCCTACTTATTGAAAACGGGGACAGCTTTGCCCTTGCGGAAAAAATTATATTTCTGATAAAAAATGCGCCTCTACGGCAAAAATTGGCTTCTGAAGGACTTGAACGTGTCAAACAATTTGACGCGAAAGAAATGGCGAAAAAAACGGAAAGGATTTACGAGCAACTTGTCATTTCGAGCGAGTGAAACGAGTCGAGAAATCTGTACAATATGCTGCCAAGAATGTTTTTGTTTATGGCATTGTAGATCTCTCCACTCGCTGCGCTCGGTCGAGATGACAGAGTAATGCGCTCGATCGAGATGACAGGTTTTTTAAATTTTGAAAATACGCATTGCATTGTTGGTCGTCAATTTCGCAATTTCATCCAGGCTAATACCGCGTGCATGGGCAAGCACTTTTGCGGTTTCCACCACATATGCCGGCTCATTGCGCTGGCCGCGATACGCCTGCGGCGGCAAATAAGGGCAATCCGTTTCAAGTAAAATTTGGCTTACTGGAGCCATTTTAGCGATTTCCCTCAAATATTCATTTTTCGGATAGGTCAAAACGCCGGAGAAAGAAAGATAATATCCTTTTGAGAAAGCGTGTTGCGCCTGCTCAGCGTGACCGGTAAAGCAATGCAAAATAACACGGCTGTTGCCGGTACCATCCAGAATTTGATATGCATCATCCCAGGCGTCGCGCACATGAGCAATTACGGGTAAATCAAGTTCCAGCGCGAGCCGCAGTTGCGCGCTAAATGTCGCCTGCTGAAGTGAATGCGGCTTAAGATTGCGAAAATAATCCAAACCAATTTCACCAATGGCGACAATTTTTGGTTGTAGGGAGGAGACATGCCTGCTCTCTACAACCAAATCAATAAAACGTTCACGCACGCTATCATTCCATTCATCGGCATTATGGGGATGCACGCCGAGCGTTGCCCATAAGCCAAAATCCGGATGCGCTTTCACAAAATCAACAGCCTCATAAGAATCTTTCGGCGTACAGCCAACCAAAATCTGCTTTGTTACTTTTGCGGCAACGGCATGCTGTAAAACCATTTCCGCATCAGGAAATTCCTTTTTGAAATGAATATGGGAATGTGTGTCGGTGAACAATTACTAGAAAATATTGTCTAGGAATTTTAGTAAGTCATTTCACAGTAGCCATAAAATTCAACGTATCATTGCTTGTAATTGTCGTACTTGGGAACACAGGTCCTTCAGAATTTTCTGGCATTGGCTCATTACTTTCAGGTTCTGCAAAGCTAATATCATAAGTATTGCCTTTATAAACAAGATAATAGCATGCAATTGCAGGAGCACAGTCTTGTTCATAAATTTTTCCTCCCAAAGATGTTTCTCTTAAAAGAATATTTACATTTTTATCAACATCAACTATTTGATTATTTTTGAAAACAGTCATTGGTATAATGACATTGTATTTTGGATCAGGAACTTTAATTTTTGCCATATCAATATCACTTGCTGTATTGCTCACTTTTTCTACCTTTAACAAACTCCAACCTTTAGGTAGAGTGAAAGAAAGACCAGCAATTTCCATTTTAGATCCTCCCAAAGTTTTATCTGTTTCTTTTGGAGTTATTAAATTGTTTTGTGTCTGAGTTGTTTTCGTTGATGAAGGTTGAATCTGTGTATTCTCTTTTGTTAGCCAAGCACACCCTGTAAATAAAATCGAAACAACTGCTACAAGTATAATCTTTTTCATAACATTGAGATAAAAAAAATAGGAATGTAGAACACTTGCATAGTAAATCATTACTTTGTCCCAGTCAATTGCTGTAGCTGATCCGTAAGCCTTAAATCATTTACAATTTCATCAATATTGCCACCCATAATGGAAGGCAGATTACTCCAGCTTTTTTTAATCCGGTGATCGGTTATGCGATCCTGAGGGAAATTATATGTGCGGATTTTTTCGCTGCGGTCGCCTGTTCCAATCTGGTTTAAGCGCTTTTCACCAAGCTCTTTGGCGCGTTTTTCCTGTTCCAGAGCATACAAACGCGTCCGTAAAACAGACAACGCTCTTTGTTTGTTTTTGAGTTGAGACTTTTCATCCTGTTGGGAAACAACCAGTCCCGTTGGCAGATGCGTAATTCGGACAGCGGAATCTGTAGTATTGACACTTTGTCCCCCAGGTCCGCCCGCCCGAAATACGTCAATCCTGATATCGGAGTCCTTGATTTCAATGTCAATTTCTTCCGCTTCAGGCAATACGGCGCATGTCACAGTAGAGGTGTGCAGACGTCCCTGCGCTTCCGTTGAAGGCACCCTCTGCACACGATGCACGCCGCTTTCGTATTTCATTTTACTATAAACGCCATCCCCCATGATTTTAAAAATAATTTCTTTAAGACCGCCGGCCGCCGCCTCACTTTTACTCAACAATTCAACTTTAAATTGATTTTTTTCCGCAAAACGCATACAGAGGCGCGCCAGCTCTCCCGCAAAAAGGGCAGCCTCTTCTCCGCCGGCTCCCGCACGAATTTCCACAATCACATTTTTCGTATCATTTGGATCTTTTGGCAAAAGTTCAAATTTTATGGCCTCCTCCAATTGAAGCTGTTTTTCCCTGCTCGTCTGCATCTGTTCTTTGGCCAATTCCCGCATATCGTCATCATGTTCTGTCTGCAACAAATCATGGGCATCCTGAAAATCTTTGGCAGCTTTTTGATAATCGCGATAAAGATGAACAGCATTGGTAAGCTGTTTATAGCGTTTCATAAGAGTCTGATACTGAAGCTGATCGGCGATGACGGCTGAATCCGCAAGTTTTGCCTCTATATCAACATATTCCATTTCCATTTTTTTGAGTTTTTCCAGCATATTCGAAAAAATTTAATAAAGAATTTAGAAAGATTTCATAAAATGGTGATAATGTATCGGCGGTCGTACGATTTAAAGGCTTGGTAGTAGGTTTGAGATCTGAAGGTTGTCTTCTAATGATATGTCGGAAAAGGAGAAGACGAAAGGAATAGAGAAATAAATGGCCTATGGATGAGTAAAAAGCGACTTTTCTTTAAAAATTACATATAGGCCTAAGGTTTGTGCTGCGCGTTTTTCAAACTAGGAACCACTTTTTTCGAATTCTACCATAAACACACGATCAATATCGGCATAATCCTGAAAAAATGTTATTTTTTTTGCGTCCGGAAAATATTTTTTGAGAAGCAATTCCAATTCTTCCATCTGCAGAAAGCCAAATTCACCAAAGAGAGCAAACGGCCTCCAGGATGCAGCGCTTAATTGTTGAAAAAGTTTTCCATAAAGCATCAAACCGTTTTTTCCGCCAAAAAGAGCGACACCCGGCTCATAAGCAACAACATCCCTGCTGACAAAATTGAAACGTTTTTTCCCAATATAAGGCAAATTGGCTACAATCAAATCAAAATGTTCATCAATATTTTCAAGCAAATCATTTTTGCGAAAATGTACGAGTTCTTCCACATTATGATTTTTTGCATTTTTTTGAGCCACCAAAAGCGCTTTTTCGGAAATATCAACGCCAAGAACAGAAACCCCTGGCAGTTGCTTTGACATGCTAACGGCTATACATCCACTGCCTGTTCCAACATCTAAAATTTTTATTTTTTCACTTTTATTTGTATAAAAATTTTGTTCAATAAAAACAAAGGCTTTTTCAACAAGAAATTCTGTTTCAGGCCTTGGAATAAGAACGTGTTTATTCACAAAAAAATCAAGACCGTAAAATTCCTTTTTTTGAGTTATGTATGCCACAGATTCGCCCTGCATCAAACGGGAAAAAAGTCTAAAAAAATGTTTTTCCTGGCGATTTGAAACTTCCATTTCCGGATGGGCAACAAGAAAAGCCCGATCCTTGTCCAAAACAAAAGCCAATAAAATTTCAATTTCTAAAAAAATGTCGCAGTGTTTAGCTTTACTTTTAGCGATTTTAAGAAGTTCGCAAATTGTAATCATATTTTTTTTGCTCGAAAAATATAAAAAAATCGAGAAAGGCCTTAGGTTTTTGTGTGCCTAAATTCAAACTTCCGGATTCCGCCCTCAATTGCCAATTCTCAATCTAGTAATACTTCATTTTTTCCTTCTGACCGCGGTAATGACTGCGCATAATCGCAGCGCGGCGCATGTGGCGCTTGTTGGGGCCTTTTTTTAAATAACGCTTTTCTTTTGCCAACAACAAAATACGGCTTGTTTGCACTTTTTTATTGAAGCGGGAGATCAAACGATCAACAGATTCCTTCTGACTTTTTTTCATGTAAATACCCATAGGAATTCACCCCTTTCTTATGTGTTAATGATTAAATATCCAGATTCTTAACTCTTTTTGCATGTGCCTGTATAAATTTTTTGCGAGGCAAAACATCCTCACCCATGAGCGTGTCGAAAATACGGTCCGCCTCCTCAGCGTCTTCAATTGTTACGCGGTACATCATACGGCGCTCCGGATCCATGGTAGTTTCCCACAACTGCTCAGGATTCATTTCACCAAGACCCTTATAGCGCTGTATGGAGACCTTGGAGGCCTCTGTAAAATTTTTCATGGATTTTTCCTTATTTTCTTCAACATAAACATATTCAATTTTTTTACCGGCGCTAAGCTTGTAGAGGGGTGACTGGGCAATATAGAGATGTCCCTGCGCTATAATGGCCTGGAGGTAGCGATAAAACATGGTCAGAAGCAAAGTTCGAATATGGGCTCCATCCACATCTGCATCGGTCATAATAACAACACGGTTGTAACGCAGTTTATTGATGTCAAAAACATCCCCAATGCCCACGCCAAGAGCAATTATAAGAGCTTTAATTTCATTATTTGCTAAAATTTTATCCATACGGGCCTGTTCCACATTTAAAATCTTCCCTTTTAGTGGAAGAATAGCCTGAAATTCGCGATTACGACCCTGTTTGGCGCTCCCGCCCGCACTGTCGCCTTCCACAATAAAAAGCTCGGTTGTCAAGGAATCACGGGAGGTGCAATCAGCCAGTTTGCCGGGCAACGTCATACCTTCCAAAGCTCCCTTGCGGATAACGGTGTCACGAGCCGCACGGGCAGCCAAACGGGCTCTTGCGGCCAACGCGCATTTCATGAAAATCGCGCGCGCGTCACCAGGATGCTCTTCAAGGTACATTGTAAACGTTTCACCAAAAACATTTTCCACAGCCGTGCGCATTTCCGCGTTGCCCAATTTGCTCTTTGTCTGGCCCTCAAACTGGGGATTGGCCAATTTGACAGAAATAACTGCCGTAAGACCTTCACGCACATCATCCGAAGTTAAATTATCTTCTTTCTCTTTTAACAGCGCGAACTGACGGGCGTAATTGTTAATTGTCCGCGTTAAAGCCGAGCGAAAACCTGTTAAATGCATGCCGCCTTCGGTAGTATGGATATTGTTCGCGAAAGTAAAAATATGTTCCTGGAACGTTTGGGTATATTGTAGAGAAATTTCAATGAGCCCTTCTGGAACCTGTTTTTCAAGATAAACAATATCGTTGATATGCTCTTTACTCTGATTAAGATGCTGTACATACGACTTAATGCCACCTTCAAAATAAAACTGGTATTTTTGGGGATGAACGGTCTGCTCCGGCCCATCAGTACGGTCATCACTAAGGCGGATAGTTACCCCTTTCGTTAAATAGGCCTGCTGCCGTAAACGATTTATAATAGTTTGAAAATCAAAAACAACCTGTTCAAAAATCGTCCCATCAGGAACAAAAGTAATTTTTGTTCCAGTATTTTGGCTTTTGCCAATCACTTTTACATCGCCCTGCGCGTCCCCTTTTTTATAGGTTTGCTCATATGTCTTGCCATCGCGATAAACCTGGGCCACCAAAAGACTGGAAAGCGCGTTGACGACAGAAACTCCAACCCCATGCAAGCCGCCGGAGACTTTGTAACCTCCACCATCCCCGAATTTTCCGCCAGCGTGCAACACGGTTAAAACCGTTTCCAGAGCTGATTTTTTCGTTTTTGAATGAATATCAACTGGAATGCCGCGCCCATCATCTTCCACGGAGACACTTCCATCTTTATTAAGTTTTACATCGATATTTTTACAAAAACCTGCCATCGCCTCATCAATGGCGTTATCAACGACCTCCCACACCAGATGGTGCAGGCCGCTGGTATCCGTCGTGCCGATATACATGCCCGGGCGCTTTCGCACTGCGGAAAGCCCCTCCAGTACCTGTATATTTTCAGCGCTATATGAGTTATTTGATTTTTGAGTGTTGTCCATTTTTATTGATATTGGTAACAAAAAATAGCCTCGACGAATATAGCATAGGCAGGGAAAAGTGCAAATAATTCGTAATTCGTAATCCGTAATTCGTAATCCGTAAAAGGAATTTCTAATTTTAAAATTCAAAATAATTACGAGTTACAAGTTACAAGTTACGGTTTACGACTTTCCAGAGCCGTTTCCTTTATTTCCCTGGATAAATCCAAAAATTGAACAGGATTAGCAGGTTTTTTCTGCACTGCTAAAAATCTGTCAAATTGTTCCTGACGGGAAGCCCCGCGCCCTGACGTGAAAACATATTCCGGGCTGTTCAAAAAACGAAAGAAAATGCCAAAATCTTCCAATCTTTTAGCATAAAGCTCACTGACGGCTACGGCCGTTTCCTGCGGCAATTGAAGATTCTCAGCCTCACGAAAAAGTCTGAAAATAATACGGCGGGTTTCATCAAGAGGAATTTGATCCTGAAGGAAAAAATCCTTTAACTGTCGCAGGAAATCAATTTTATTGCCAATCACCGTCTGCTTTGCCTCATTTTTGTCGTTTCCATCAGGCACAAGTTTCAGCCATTGCTGTTCCATATCATTTTTTAGAGCAAAAACACGGTCACGATAAAACCCCGGATATAGTTTCAAAAGATTATTCATAACCTGATTTTCTGACACAAGAAAATTTTTCAAATCCTCAGAAGATAATTTTGCATCGGTTACAATCGTATTAAAATGTTGAAAATATTCATCCAAAGCCTGTCGGGAAACAGTCGGATTTTTTTCCGCGAGGTCATATACATTATTCATGATATCCCTAAGGAGCAAAAACATTCGATATTTATCTGCTATAACTTGTGTAAAAAGCGTTGTCATTAAAGCATTTTTAGCACTGTATAGAGGTTCATCGGCTTCAACAAAACTCATTGCCTGATATTCCCGCCAGAGACTGGAGAGAAGTTTTTTTCGAAATGATTGATTGTTGTTCTGAAAGGATTCCTGCAGCAAATGCGTGAAAAATGAGAGACGTTCTGTCCCCTCATTCAAACGCCCAAAAACAAACAAATATTGACTATCGTGAAAATGCTTAAAAATACTTTCTAAAAGCTTGCCTGTGACCTTTTCATCAGAAAAAGTCAGTGTATTCCCAAAACGCGTTAAAGCCTGATTAAGTTCATAAAAAAGTGAATTGACCTGCGCAATTTTTAATCCGCGATCACGAATGAAACGCAGCATGTTTGTTGAGACCTCAGTTAAAAGTTTGTTATCTGCTTGAGTATTTTTTTTCAACCATGGATCATTTTGCAACTGTTCCGCGTCAATCAATGAAACCGGAAATTCTTTTACAAGCTTCGAATACAGGAGTTTTTGAAGAGTTGGAGCCTGTTCGGCAATTTTACGGGGATAAACTGTAGTTTGACTTTTTTGGGGCAAAAGGTAGCTGTTGATAAAATTGGCGGCAGGAACGGAAACTATGCGTTCAGCGAGAAAATCTTTTGGAATAAGACCGATGGTCAACGAATGTTGGTGAGCATAAACAAGGGTTTTTTCGCTATTAACATTTACGTCAAAAATACTGCGCTGTGGAATAAGATAGGCGCTGCCCGCCATAATATTTAGCAGAGAAGAAGAATAAAGATTATTTACCCACATGCGCCCTTTGACGAGGCTCAAAAGATAACCGTCCGCCTGTTGATCATGTAGAAGAATAGACAAAGTGCTTTGCGCCTCCAAACGCACAGCGCCAGAATGAGAAAAACGGATTTCGGTGTCAGGGGCAGATTGTGTTTCAAGCACGTCTCCCTGTTCCAGGATAAATTCTTTTTTACCCCTAACCGTCTGCTGTTGCTGCTTACGCGTGACTTTCACTTCCTGATTGACTGGAACCCGCAAAACAATTTGCGGATCCGGCAGAGGTGTTTGTCCGCGCGAAAAAGCATTCTCAACTAAAAATGTTATTGAAAAAACAATGAGCGCCAGCGGAATTAAGAGGGTTTTTTTCAGGTTCATGGGGAATAAAATAGTCTTTATATTATACCTAAAATTGGCTACAATAACCACGCTTTTTTATTTACATACATACCTGCATGCAAAAAAATAAACTGACTTTTCCTTTTACAGTAGCTGTTATTCTCGGTTTATGGATGATAAGCATGCCAGCCGCCCTGGCACGCTTTAATGATGTTCCGGAAAATCATCCCCAGGCACGGGCCATCGAAAATCTTAAGCTGAAACGTGTCATTCAGGGCTACCAGGATGGCACATTCCTCCCTGAAAAATTGGTCACCAAAGCAGAATTTTTAAAGATGGTGTTCAGCGACATTGGTTTTAAACCTGAGCAAAAACCTGTTTCGACCGGTTTTGAGGATATCTCTAATGATAGTTGGATTGCCCCATACATTAAAAAAGCTCTCGAACTAAACATTATTCCTCCCCCAAACTTCAACCAGGATAAAAAATTTGGACCCGACCTGGCAATTACCAAGCTGGAAGCGTTAAAAATGGCTTTTATTGTTGAGGGAATTTCAGCGCCATACTACACTGATGTGGCTCCGGAAGAGCTTTTTTCTGATATCAGTGAAAACGCGCCTTTTGTATATCTTGCCCGGGCAGCCAAAAAAAATGGCATTATTTCCTCAAAAAATCCCGATTCGTTCACCCCATATAAACTGTTGACCCGCGGGGACGCCGCCGAGCTGCTCCATCAGATGGGACTTACCCGCGAAGGTACGACCATTGAAATTATCAACATTAATCCCCTTGTTCATGGCATAACAAGCCCCGATCCATCAACTTCCGAACTTGTTAATAATCCAAAATTCCAGATATTGCTTGATGTATGGGAAAAAATAAACGCCACATATTATGAAAAATCAAAAATTGACAAAAATCAGTTGGTTTACGGAGCCATCAAAGGTCTTGTAGAAAAGCTTGGAGATCAATATACCGTTTTTCAGGAACCGGCCGAAGCCAACGATTTTAATATTTTATTGCAGGGGCAGCTTGAAGGAATCGGCGCTTCTTTGAATATGGTTGATGTGCCCTGCGGGCACGGTAATTGCTTAACAAGCCCTTCGGGCTCGTCTGTCAATAAAAAAACTGTGGTTATAAAAGTTATTCCGCATTCTCCCGCGGAAAAAGCGGGAATCAAAGCCGGCGATATCATCCAAAATGTTGATGAAAAAAATATTGAAAACACGGCTTTAAAAGATGTCATTAAACTCATCAGAGGCCCGGCTGGAAGCAAAGTTACAATAGGCATACTTCGCGGCAATGAAACATTGAAATTTGAATTGACGAGGGCAAAAATCAGTTTGTTGCCTGTAAGTGGAAAAATGCTCGAGTCTAATATCGCCTACATTTCCATCAACGAATACAGCATTGACAGCTCCAATCAATTTAACAGGATTCTTCAGGAACTCCTTGCAAAAACACCAAAAGGTTTTATTATTGACCTGCGTGGAAACCCTGGAGGCTACCTTAATGCCGCCGTTGATATTTCGGGCCACTTTATTGAACAGGGGGAAAAAGTTACGACAGTCAAAAACACTGATGGCACTTCGACTCCATATCTTTCAAATGGCAAAGGCGAATTGATGAAATATCCCGTTGCCGTGCTTGTTAACGCGGAAAGCGCATCCGCATCAGAAATTATGGCGGCAGCGATCCAGGATCATAAAGCGGGCAAAATCATCGGAAATAAAAGCTATGGAAAAGGAAGCGTGCAGCAGGTCATCAATTACATCGACCGTTCTCTTTTGAAAATTACCATTGCGCACTGGTTTACGCCCCTTGATAAAGACATCAATGGCATTGGCATCACGCCGGACATTACCGTAAATATTTCTACACAGGACATATCGGCCAACAAAGATCCTCAATTGGAAAAAGCGGTGGAGTTTGTGTTGGGAAAATAGTAGAGAATCCGATTTAATCATCCATTGAGGTATACCTGCCCCTCCGCTCTTTCACGCAGTATCTCTTCGGGATTTGTCGTGACAATCTTATCTTCGGTGTAGGAAGCGATAATTTGAATGGCAACATGCTTTAAACCGGCAAAAAACAGGCCCTGCCCCACGCCGCTGTTTAAAAGCATGTATTGTTCGCCCTCCGTAAGATTAAAAACTTTGCTTAGAATTTCGAGCGCCGATGGAGCCTGTTTAAGCAGTATTTGCATGGAAGAGTTGGTCACAACCGGCTTGCCGTAAGAACTTTTGACAAAATCTTCAACATCCTGGGTGATCGTGGTAATGCCCAAATAGTACTTTCTGGCGCGTTTTACCAGTCCAAACAAAAATTTTGCAGAATCTTCATATTGCATCATTGTCCATGCCTCATCAATGATCAAAATGCGCTTTTTCAGCTGACTGCGGACCCGATTCCAAATATAATTCAAAATAATGTACATGGCGGTGGGGCGCAGCGCGTCTTCCAGATCACGAATACTAAAAACCATCAGGCCTGAACTTAAATCAATATTGGTCGGTTTATTAAAAATTCCGGCATACGTCCCCTGCGTGTATTTTTGAAGTCTTTGAGCCAAACTTTGCCCGCCGTCCATCGTTGACAATATGTCAAACAAATCCCCCATCGTTGGCGGCGGCACCTTAGATGGATCGGGCATATCCATCGTGATACCCTTGACCGCGTAGACATCGTTTAAGGCCTTGTCCAAAATCCCCTCTTCAGTCGGCGTAACGCCGCCAAGCATAATTTTCAACAAACCATGGAGGTTAATGATATTTGAACGCAGAAGATCTCCAGGCTGCAATTCTTCATCACCAAGCGGCGCTGGCAGGTCAAAAGGGTTAATACGCCTGTCTGATGTCAAGGACATGCGAAGATATGACCCTCCGACCGTTTGTGAAAGTGCTTCATATTCATTTTCAGGATCAATCACGATCACATCCACGCCCAGCATAAGTGAACGCAATATTTCAAGTTTGACGCAATAAGATTTTCCGGCGCCGGATTTGGCAAAAACGACGGAATTGGCGTTTTCCAGACTAAAGCGGTCAAAAATGATCAAACTATCGTTATGCCGGTTCAAACCATAC
The DNA here is from genome assembly GCA_964655905.1 of uncultured Candidatus Peribacteria bacterium. Lineage (GTDB taxonomy): Bacteria > Patescibacteriota > Gracilibacteria > UBA1369 > UBA1369 > CAYHVY01. Next base: position 6,333 of record CAZZPB010000049.1, on the reverse strand, counting down.
AAAATACCTTCATTGGATGTGAGGTCGGATGAACTGAAAGGAAATGTGGAAGAAAGCGGAGAAGTGTTCATATTGCGCGCAACTTCAAGTTCGTCCAGACATAACGGCAGCGTCGAATGAAAAGCATGTTCCATTTGCAATTCAGCTTTTTTGATCAGGATGAGTTTTCCGCCAAGGACCGATTCAAGCTGTTTGGCCATCTTTTGAAGTTTTTTTTCATCTTCAGAGTAAATGGTGAAATACAGACCAAACTGGAAAAATTTTTCCTGCCCGCGCTGGATTTGCGTACGCAGTTCCTCCGCGTCCTCCAGGGCAGTCTCAATGGCAGGATCCCGCACAATGCCCTTTTCAGTCGCCATGCGAATCGATGAGCTCATTTGGGCAACTTTTTTTCTTAAAATATTCATAATTGCCGCCGAATCTATGGGATAGATAAACTGGGAAATATCCATAGTCACATCAAAGTTCACTACCGGCGAAAGCCAGTTGGTATCCAGATAGCGCGGGTATGAATAAACAAAAAATGACTGCGCAAAAAAACCTTCCACCCGGATCATGTCATAACGAATCTCCATTGATGATGGAGAAATAAGATCGCGTATCGTAACCATACCCTGCTGAAAGATTTTTTCGGCTTCCAGAAAATTCTTTTTTTCATCAGCAGGAGATGTAACCGCTTTTTCGGATATTGCTTTGGTTTCTTCAGGCATGTCTAAAATCATGAATAATTCTTAATAGGATACCAAAAAACAGTAGATTTTTCAATTGAAGTATGATAAAAGAGCCCAGGTAACGGTCTGTATTTTGGAGAAAAATATGGTAGAGTGCTCAAAGCATTCACAAAATATTTTTATATTAACATCAAATTATGGCTTCAAATAAGGCATCAAAGTCAAACGAGGACGCCAACGACAAGAAGAAAAACGACAAAAATGCTGAAGGCATGTTTAACGATTATACATTACGCAATATTTCTGATGAAATGCAAACTTCCTACCTGGACTACGCAATGAGCGTAATTGTTTCCAGGGCGTTGCCGGATGTTCGCGATGGCTTGAAACCAGTTCACAGACGCATTTTGTACGCCATGCACGACATCGGGCTAAAATCCACGGGTCCGTTTCGAAAATCGGCATATCTTGTGGGTGAAGTGTTGGGAAAATATCATCCACATGGAGACACCCCCGTATACGACTCAATGGTAAGAATGGCCCAGGAATTCGCCATGCGCTACACATTGGTAAAAGGTCAAGGGAATTTTGGTTCCATTGATGGCGATAACCCGGCAGCAATGCGCTACACCGAGGCAAAAATGGAAAAAATTACCGAAGAAATGCTGGCAGATATCGAGAAGGAAACCGTGTCCTGGACTGATAATTACGATGGGCGTCTTAAGGAACCTCTTGTTCTCCCGACAAAACTTCCACAACTGCTTTTAAACGGTTCGCAGGGTATTGCAGTGGGCATGGCCACTTCCATTGCTCCGCACAATCTGGGTGAAGTAATCGACGGGCTTATGCATCTCATTGAAGAACCTGATGCCAGCATAGAAGACCTCATGCAATTCATTAAAGGCCCCGATTTTCCTACCGGAGGCAATATTTATGATATCAATGCCATTAAACAGGCATATCTAACAGGCCGCGGCGGCATTGTCATGCGGGCCAAAACAAATATTGAAGAGAAAAAAAGCGGCCGTTTTGAAATTATCATTCATGAAATCCCTTATCAGGTAAACAAATCCACACTGGTGATGAAAATTGCCGAACTGGTGCGGGATAAAAAAATTGTAGGCATTACCGACATTCGCGATGAATCCAACCGTGAGGGTATTCGCGTTGTTATTGAGCTGAAAAAAGATTCCTATCCTAAAAAAATTCTGAATCAGCTTTTTAAATTGACTCAAATGCAATCCACGTTCAATTTCAATATGATTGCCCTTGTGGATGGCTTGCAGCCGCGCCTGCTTGATCTCAAACAAATTCTTGAATATTTTATTGAGCATCGCAAAATCGTTGTTGTAAAGCGCACAAAATATGAGCTGCGGATAGCAAAAGAACGCCTGCACATCCTGGAAGGATTAAAAACCGCTCTCGATCACATTGACGATATTATCGCGACAATCAAGGCCGCGGCCACCAAGGAGGACGCGCACGCCGCCCTCATGAAAAAGTTCAAATTAAGCGATCTGCAAGCCAAAGCAATTCTGGAAATGCGGCTCCAGACATTGGCTGGTCTTGAACAGAAAAAAATTGAAGATGAACGCCTTGAAAAATTAAAGCTGATAGCCGAACTGGAAGGTATTTTAAAAGATGAAAAAAAAGTGGTGAAAATCATCAAGGAAGAAATGAAAGAAATAAAAACAAAATACGGCGACGCCCGCAAGACAGTCATTCATCCTGAAGCGCTTGGGCAGATTGGGCTTAAAGACACCATTCCCAATGAGCCAATGATTGTCATGCTGACGAAAGAAAATTATATCAAACGCATGCCGCCTTCAACATTCCGCGCCCAGAATCGCGGCGGAAAAGGAGTTATTGGCGTTACAACCAAGGACGAAGATGAAATCAAGATGGTATGTCCAGCGAAAAATCATGATGAAGTTTTGTTTTTTACAAATTTGGGACGGGTTTTCCGGCAACCTGTATACGAAATTCCACTTGCCTCGCGCACGGCGAAGGGCCAGGCTGTCGTGAACATGCTGCAGCTTCAGGAAAGCGAGTATGTGACGGCCATATTGACTACCGTTGAAGCGGTAAAAGGCGAATTTTTCTTTATGACAACGACAAAAGGAACGATCAAAAAAACAGCCATCACCGATTTTAAAAATGTGAGAAAAAGCGGCTTGATTGCGATAAAATTGCGTGATGGAGATTTTCTGCAGTGGGTAAAACAGACCAATAAAGATGATCAGGTGATGATTATTACAAAAAATGGCAAATCCATTCGTTTCAATGAGGCCGATGTAAACGATACCGGTCGCGCCTCCATGGGAGTGCGCGGCATACGGCTTAAAGAGGGCGATGAGGTCGTTGACATGGATGTCATCAAGGATGTCAGAAAAGCTGAACTGCTGGTGATTATGGAAAATGGCCTTGGAAAATGCACAAAAGTGATTGATTATCGGATTCAGGCGCGCGGCGGCAGTGGGATTAAAACCGCCAATATAACAACAAAAACAGGTAAACTTGTCGGCGCGAAAATTCTTGAAGAAAATTCCAAAGGCGATCTGATGATTATTTCAAAACAGGGCCAGATTATCCGCATGAACATGAAGAATATCCCTTCCCAGGGCCGAACGACGCAGGGCGTTTACCTTATGCGTTTCAATCAGAACGATAAAGTGGCGTCAACAATGGTCATTGACGGCGAAGAAGGTGTTGAAGGAAATGCCCCTTCAGTAAGCCAAAAAGAGTTACAAATAAAACTTCCGGAAAAACAACCCGTTAAATAATCCATATCTTATTTTTATAACTTTTTCCCCCAATGAAAGCCGACATTCACCCAACATACTATGAAAATCTGAAAATCACATGCGCTTGCGGAAATATCATTATCGCCGGTTCAACAAGAAAAGAGCTTAAGACAGAGCTTTGTTCGGCTTGTCATCCATTTTACACAGGTAAACAAAAATTGATTGACACCGCCGGCCGCGTCGACAAATTCCTGGAAAAAGTCAAAAAAATGCAGTCAATGAAGGCAAAAAAAGTAAAAACAGCAGACACCGCGGATACCATGGAGATGGAAAATACTTTCAAAGAGGAAACGGTTGAATTTCAAGAAGAAAAACCGCAGGAGGCAGAGCCAAAAGTAGTGGCAGTGGCAGTGGCAAAAAAGAAAGCCAAAAAAGATACTGTGAAAAAAGTCGCAACCAAAAAAATAAAAGAAAAGGCAGCCACAAAGCAAAAAAAGGTCGCCGGCTCTCCAAAGAAAAAAGCTGCCGGCAAAAAAACTGCGTCAGAAAAAAAGTCGACAAAGACGAAAAAATGATCGCACCAATTATTTCATAATAAAAAATATGTTATCAAATTTTACAGAGAAAGGGGCTGACGAAGGAGAATTAACTGAAGAAGATCGCCGTAACAGAGCCGGTCAGTTGGGTTTGCCACCAAATACCCATGGAATACGATTATCAGTACACTAATCCAAAATACACGCGGACGTGTTGCTAGACCTGATGGTCATCGACGAAAGAAATTATAGTTTTAAAGATCGACAAGTGGTATTAATGGCACGAACGCGCAGTGCGAACGAAAAATGTAGTAGTTATGTGCGAGCGCACGGCGCGAGCGCGCAGCAAGGCGAAGAAGAGGGCGCAAGCCAGTTCTGAGCCGAAGCGAGCTTATCAAAAAATGTTTGAGTTTAAAGTACAATATCAGGACGCTAAAACTGCCGCGAGGACAGGCGTTTTTACGACACCGCACGGCGCCATTAACACACCGGTTTTTATGCCTGTGGGGACGCGGGGAACTGTGAAAACATTGAGTCCCGATGAGGTAAAAGCTGTGGGCGCTGAAATTATTTTAGCAAATACTTATCATCTTTATTTACGGCCCGGACATGAAACCATTGCCAAAATGGGCGGCCTGCACAAGTGGACTTCTTGGGATAAACCGATTTTGACCGATTCAGGAGGATATCAGGTTTTTTCCCTTGGAATGAAACAAAAAACAGGCTCTGAACGTAGGAAAATATCTAACAATATTGTTAAAATTTTTGAGGATGGAGTTGAATTTCGCTCGCATCTGGACGGATCAAAACATTTTTTGACACCTCAAAAAGTTATTGAAATTCAGCACGCGCTTGGGGCCGATATTATCATGGCCTTTGATGAATGCGCTCCGCATGATGTACCGCACAGTTATGCGAAAGAAGCAATGCAGCGGACCCACCTTTGGGCTCTGGAATGCAAAAAAACCCATCAAAAATTGCAAAAAAAAACTTCGCGCGAAAATGCCCAGGCGCTTTTCCCGATTATTCAGGGAACCATATACGAAGATTTGCGCATGGAATCAGCAAAATTTTGCGTGGAATTGGATCTTCCCGGTGTTGCCATCGGCGGGCTCAGCGTAGGGGAAGAACGTGCGACACTGTATCATATGCTTGAAGTCATACAACCATTTTTACCCCAAAATAAGCCAAGATATCTTATGGGTGTCGGCACTCCGCGGGATATTTTTGAAGCTATTGAACGAGGTATTGACATGTTTGACTGCTGCCACGTGACACGCATGTCCCGCCATGGCAGTTTTTACGATCAGCATGGACATCATCACATTAAAAATGCCGCATACATAGCTGATAAAATGCCTTTGGAAAAAGATTGCGTCTGTTACAGTTGCCGCCATTTCAGCAAAAGTTATATTCGTCATTTGGTGATGGAAAAAGAAACACTCGGAGCCCGTCTTCTAACTATCCACAACATGCACTTTCTGTTAGACTTGATGGGCAAAATCCGCTCAAGCATCAATAATGGAACATTTCTGCGGCTAAAGAAACAATATCTTGCTGCGGACGATTCATGAATCCCCTCTACATTTGTTTGACATTCCAATTTCGGATTTTCAAACATCCATTAATTATTAATTCTGAATTCAATACATGATTGCCTATCTGACCGGAACCGTCCTTAAAAAATTGCCGAAAAGTATCATTCTGAAAACAGAAAATATCGGCTATCTGGTACACATTTCGGAATCTTCATTGCAAAAAATCTCTGAAAATGACACTGTTGAACTTTTTATTCATACAAAAGTCAGGGAAGACGATATCAGCCTTTATGGCTTTGAAACCCATGAAGAACTCACATTTTTCAAAACCGTTTTAAATGTGAACGGCATTGGGCCAAAAATCGCCCTGGAAATTCTTTCCCATGATTTGAGCCATACAAAAGGCGCCATTTTGAGCAATGATCTTGTATATCTCACAAAAATCCCCGGAATCGGCAAAAAAACCGCGGAAAGAATAGTGATAGAATTGAAAAATAAACTCGATTGGGTTGAATCAAGCCGGCCACATCAAAATATTTCCGCTCAAGTGAACGAAGAAAGCATTACTGCTCTTATTGGTCTGGGCTACCAGAAATTTGAGGTTATGCGCGTTCTGAAAAATTTACCGGAAACTATCACGAATACGGAAGACACTATCACATACTTTTTGCAAAACGTTTAATGAAAAGCGCGCAACACAAACCTTAGGCCTTTCCCGCTTGCGCGGGAATGACAGACAGAGCCAGACGTTCATTCCCCACTTTCGTGAGGATGGGAATGACAATCGGTACATATCGTCTGTACACCATACCCGTGCATGTCATCCCCGCGAAAGCGTGCATGT
>CAZZPB010000048.1:0-6344 GCA_964655905.1 uncultured Candidatus Peribacteria bacterium | reverse complement strand
GCAAGCTGATTGTCACCCCACCCCCCGCTTTCGCGGGGAAAGTCGTTTGTCATCCTCGCGAAAGCGGGGAGGGTCGTTTGTCATCCTCGCGAAAGCGGGGATGGTCGTTTGTCATCCTCGCGAAAGCGGGGATGGTCGTTTGTCATCCTCGCGAAAGCGGGGATGGCCTAAGTTTTGCGTTGCGCGTTTTTCAACATTCAATGTGCCTTTAATGTGACAGCGCTTTTTCAATAAATACTTTCTTGCGTCTCACCTTTTCCGTAACTTTGTATTCAAGATATTTGCCGAACAACAGCCTTGTTTGTGCATCCAGGGCGGGGATGGCGCTCAAAAAAATACTGACAGCTGGGATAAACAGCCACTGAACGGACAATAAAAATTTGCCCCATAAGTTTTGCCGCGGTTTTTTAGGAATAATAATAAAACTGATAATGGTAGAAATAACAATGCCAACAGAGGCCAGGGTAAGAATATTGCTCATCATGCGGGGCAGATTATAAGCCAGCACTGTTTCGCGAAAGCCGACATTTAATAATCCGGGTAGAAATCCCATAAATGTGAGCAGAAAAGGCCCTGTTGACCATAACAGATTATTTTTAAGAAATTCAGCAATCAGATACATTTTTTTGAAAAAGTTAATACCTTTATTGCGCTGCAGATTGAGGAAAACAAATGGAAAATCGCACACGCCCCACGCCCAACGCCTAAGCTGATTGTACTGGTTTTTGAACGTTTTTACGTACGTGTCGGCAAGCACCGCATCCATATAAACGGGTGAATAAATCGGCACCAGCCGGTGCCGTCCCTGGTACACTGTATATGCCGTCCAATATTGCCGCGAATCCTCGGGAATGGTAGAGGGATCCCAATAATCAACATCAACAATTGTTTTAAAGCTTAGCGAGCGGCTCGAAAAACTTTTGTATTTTTCCTTTTCCATACTTTCGGCCATGCGCCAAAAAGTGCAGGACAAAGCCACCATACGAATCATCATGGGCACGTCCCAAATATTATTGTGGAACATGTGGGTCGGCTGATAGGCTTTTTCCCAGCGCCGTTCGGTAATAAGATACTTAAATGTGAGTTCATTGAAATACTGCGGATGCACCACGGTATCCGCGTCAAAAACGGATATCATCACATTCTCATAATCAATTTCAATCCCATCCAGATATTTTTTTAATCGTTTGGCGGCATATGTGGAATTGGCGCTTTTCCCTTTTATTTCACCGGGAATATTATTTGGATGCACCGTTTGGATGAATTTCATAAAATATTTTCCAAACTCTTTTTCGATTTTTTCCGATATATCGAGAAAATTGGCCCTGTCGGATTCTTCTCCCGCAAATACCAGAATAATACGCGAAGCCGCATATTTACTTTCAACATAGGATTTTATTGATTCACGAATAAGATGATATGGCTCCTTATAGGTGACATAGAGGATGGCGTGAATAATTTCTTTTGATTTTTTATATTGATGGATATTTTTGAGGGACTGAATTTGTTTCTGCAGGGTTTCATAATCCTGTAAATACCCATTGTGGTGCGCTTTTATATTTTTTTGTTTTTTGATCCTTTGTATTTCGTAACTGATTTTTTCAGGATGGTCATAAAAATCAATGAATTTATTCCAGTCTGTAACAAGCGCTTTTTTTACTTTGAGCATCGAACGATATAAGTTGACAGAGAGCTTCATGGAGCGGAAAAACCATGTTACGGTATAAATAATAAAAAAACTTGCGGCCAAAACTGGAGCAAACGTGGAAAGTATTATTGGCAAAACAATTACAAGCCAGGCCATGCTGCCTGGAATCAGCTCCAGCGCCCTCCACCATGGGTGGTGACGGATGATATGATTGCTGTTATTTGTGGGTAGCAAGTGGCAGGTAGTAAATAATAAGGATTCTTATTTGGTAGAGCTCGCTTCGGGTCACCCCGCTAAGCGGGGTTCGCCTCGCTGCCCCGCCAAGGCCGGGTCTAATGATTATTTTGTATACCAGGATAAATCCACTTCAGGATATTTTTTTAGCTGTTCGACCATAATGTTTTGAATTTCCTGTAAACGTTTTTTTGTTTTCGCTTCAAAACGCAGTGTCAAATTTGGGCTTGTGTTAGAGCAACGAACCGCTCCCCACGCATGGTCGTCAAAATCAACTCTTACCCCATCAATGGTGATGCAGCGATGTTCACGCGTGAAATGTTCCGTCAATTTTTGAACGATTTCAAATTTTTTTTCATCGGGACAGTAAGCCTTAAATTCAGGAGTTGTCTCCATTTTCGGCAGATCAATAAACTGCTGTGAAAAAGTTTTTTTTGATTTTGAGAGAATTTCAAGCAGCTTGCACGCGGCGAAAAAGGCATCATCAAAGCCATAATAATCATAATAATTCTTCCCGAAAAACATGTGTCCGCTAATTTCTCCGCCGAGCGGTGCGTTCAATTCATGCATGCGCGCCTCAATAAAAGAGTGTCCGGTTTTGCTCATCACCGGGACGCCGCCAAGGCGTTTGATTTCATCAATAAGAATATTTGAAACTTTTACGTCAAAAACAATTTGACTTCCTGGCTTCCGGCTGAGTAAATCCCTGGCCAACAATAATAAAATATAATCCGCCGAATAATGTTTTCCTTTTTCATCAATAACGCCAATGCGGTCTCCATCGCCATCAAAACCAATACCAATATCCGCTTTGTGCTTTATAACAGTCGCGGCAAGATCCCGCATATTTTTTTCTTCTTCTGGATTGGCTTCGTGATGCGGATAATTACCGTCAAGTTCACAATATAATTCGATGACTTCACACCCGATGGCGCGTAAAAGAGCGGGCGCGAATTTACCTGTAACCCCGTTTCCCGCATCAACGACAACTTTCAAAGGCTGTTCCTGCAGAAGAGCATGCCTGTCCCCTACGCGTTTTTGAATATCTTTAAGATAATTTTCAAAAATATCTGATTTTGCGGTCAATTTTCCTTTTTTAGCGGAATTGATTTTTTCCCCTTCAGAAAGGCCAAAACAGGCAATTTTAAAAATCTCCTGCAGCTCTTTATCACAGACAGAATGGGCGTTTGATCTGACAATTTTTATTCCGTTGTATTCCTTGGAATTATGGCTTGCCGTAATGTTCACACCGCTATCCGCCCCGTAACGGCACACGCCATAATACATCAAAGGGGATGTCGTAAGTCCGATATCCGTGACATCTATGCCCGCATTTAATACACCTTCAATAAAGGCTTTCTGCAGAGCTTCGCTGTGCAGACGATTGTCCCGCCCGACCAGCATGTTTTTGGTTCCATATTTGCCGCGCATGTAAACGGCCGTAGCCCAGCCAATTTGCTGAACAATCTCCGGCGTCAAATCCACGGAATCATTTTTATTTTTTGCTATCGCAATTCCTCTAATATCATAGGCGCGAAAAATGTGCGGGTTGATTTTCATGAACATACCTGGATTAAAATCGTTCCCTACCCTATCAGCAAAACGCCGTGTTGACAAGTAGGGAGCAGGCATGCCTGTTCTCCAAACAAGTATGAAACAGGCATGCCTGTTCTCTACTTGTTTGGAGAAAATTAAGAAATAATTTAAAAATATTTAATGATGTATTGATAAAATGATCAGACGTTTAATTTAAAATATGTTCAACGATAATTATCCGGAACGTAAAAGAAATCGTCTAAAAAATTACAATTATTCGCGAAATGGATGGTATTTTATCACGATCTGCACAAAAAACAGAACGAAATTTTTTGGCAAAATTGTAGGGACCGGCCACGACCGTTCCATGATTTTGAATAAATGCGGGGAAATTGTGAAACAATGTTGGTTGGAAATTCCAAATCATTTTCGCAATGTTTTATTGGATGAATACATTATCATGCCAAATCATGTTCATGGAATTGTAATTATTCGTAACAATCATTCCACACCACAATATCAAAAATTACCGGTTATTGTCGGATCATTTAAATCTGCAACATCGAAATATATTCGCCAATTTAAAAATTATAATAATTTTTCATGGCAAAAATCATTTCACGATCACATAATTCGTGATGAAAAGGCATTATTCAATATTCGCAAATATATAATCAATAATTCATTAAAATGGCATATGGAAGACGATGATCCAAAAATCAACCATCAAAAATCATATAATTGATCACCGCCCGTATTTTTTCAGCGCCCTGCCAATTTCCAGATTTTGGGCCTTTTTCTTGAGATCTTCGCGGCGGTCAAATTTCTTTTTGGCTTTACAAAGACCAAGCGTAACCTTAATTTTGTTTCTGCTGATGTGAAGATCCAGGGGAATTATCGTCATACCCCTGGTTTTCAACTGCACGCCCAAATCGGTAATTTCGTTGTGTTTAAGCAACAATTTGCGCTTTCGTTCAGGCTGATAATCCTTGATGGCAGCCTGTTTGTAAGGAGAAATAAAAAGGTTTCGGACAAATGCTTCATTTTTCTCACTCACTTCAATAAAACTCCCCTTAAGGCTGGCATGACCAAGACGGACAGATTTGACTTCCGCCCCATTTAAAACAATGCCGGCTTCCAGCTTTTTTAAAACCTCGTAATCAACAAAAGCCTTTTTATTCTGTGCCAGAAAAGACATTTAGGGCTAGTAACAAAATAAATCAAGCATTTTCAAGCAGGAGCGGATTTTAAACCTGCCTCTGTCTGGGCTGTTTGCTCTGTTTCAAGAGCTTCGATGATTGTTGCCGCAATATCATCGGCGGTTATTCCAATAAAAATGGCTTTTTCTTTTGCAAGGGTTTCATCTATTTTTTGGCTCAATGTCGCGGCGGAAATTGCCATTGGCAAGCCCACAATCGCTTCCTCAATTTTCGGCAAGGTCTCTTCCGGATGCAGAAAAAAATCACCGCTGATCTGGAGCGCGCCAATACTGATGTTATCTGCATCAAGTTTGATTCGCAGGAGTTTACCTCCCGGCACCTTTTTAGTAGCAATATAATGCATTAGACGAGCCCAAAGGGCTTGTTAAGAAATTACCGCCCCGCTTGGGCGGGGCAACCATGCTATTAGTATACACTTTTTCTTTTGAAAGATAATTAAGATGAAGAGATCAATAGATGGTTTCTTTGAATTAGATTTTAGAAAAACTATGATCAAATCCGAAATCCGAATATCAAATGTCAATTCAATATCAAAGTTCAAAGATTCAAATGCCAAGTCAAGATGGGGACTGAAAATTCCTATTTGATATTAAAAATTAAAACATTTGACCTTTGTTTGAAATTTGTTATTCGGATTTTGAAATACGTTTTTGATTCAAAGAAAAAAGCGTATGATTAAGATAGAAGATGAATATAAATAATATTAGTAGTTCAAAATTTATGTGGCGAATAATTCCTTTGGAGACACACGACGCGTTCCTGAATATGGCGCTCGATGAAGCCGCCAGTGAAGCGATTGCCGCATCTGCAGGGGCGGCCGTTTTGCCAACCATCCGTTTTTATCGCTGGCAACCCTCCGCTGTTTCCATAGGTTATTTTCAAAGTCTGGAAGACGAAGTCGCGGTGGAAAAATGCCGCGAGGCTGGGGTGGATATTGTCCGCCGGCGCACCGGCGGCGGCGCTGTTTTTCACGACTTCGAAGGGGAAATTACATACAGCGTTATTGCGCCGGAATCGCTTTTCCCTAAAGGAATTACCGAATCCTATCATGTGATCTGCGGCTGGATTGTGGAAAGTTTAAAACTGCTGGATATAAAAGCTGAATTTAAGCCAATTAACGATATTATTTTGACTCCGGATGCGGTTGGGTCTACAGGAGAAAATGTCAGCGGCAAGAAAATTTCCGGCAACGCTCAAACGCGCCGTAATGGCATCCTGCTGCAACACGGCACCATTCTTTATACGGTTGATGTGCGAAAAATGTTTTCCATGCTCAAAGTCGGGCAGGAAAAAATTGCCGACAAAATGATCGCAGCTGTGGAAGAACGCGTCAGCAGCATCAAAAAACTCAAACCGGATTTAACGATGCAGCAGCTCTATGATGCCTTGTTAAAAGGTTTTACCGCGGATAAAGATTTTGTCATGGGGCAATGGACATCACAGGAAATGGCACACGCCAGGGAGCTCGCAAAAACCCGATACAGTACAAAAGAGTGGAACTGGCTGCGGTAAAATTGATAGAATCTCTGAAAAACTATGTTTACAAACTCCAAGTGTAATTTTTTGCCGATATTGAAATTATACTGTTGAGGGGAATATAATCCCAATCAGCAGCCATAAAAGAAAGTGCATAATAGGTATTGACATAATTATAAAAGTTTGTTAAGCTGCGTGTCTTCTGGTAAATTTTTAATATAATTACTATG
>CAZZPB010000047.1:0-2830 GCA_964655905.1 uncultured Candidatus Peribacteria bacterium | reverse complement strand
ATAAATCCCATAGACAAATATTCAACAGCGCTTGAATGCCAATTAAAATCTATAAAGATATATGAAGAGATTAATGATAGCGTTTCCATGGCGAATCCATTAGAAAATATTGGCTGGATTTATCAGAGTTTAACCTACTCTGCCTGTATGAAGATGGGCATATCTTTCCCCGACAGGTACACGAAAGCACTGCAATATGAATTTGATGCACTGAAACTTGTAGAAAAAAGTAACGATAAATATACTATTGGCGCAGTGCGCTCCAGTATTGCTGTCATTTATTTCAAACAAGGACAATACTCAAATGCTTTGAAATATGCCGATAAAACAATGCAAGTAGCAGGCGGAATAGAGATAAGCCTGGAAAAAGATGCCCAATTTGTTTTTTATCAAACATACAAAGTGCTGGGTAATATGTCTAAGGCATTGTATCATCATGAACAATATATTGCTTTGGGAGACAGCATGGTCAGGATGGAAAACCAAAAAGAAATTACTCATAAGGAATTCTTGTTTGACTTTGAAAAAAGAGCAGTAGCCGACAGTATAAAAAATATTGGATTACAAAAAGTAAAAGATGCTCAGATACGGGCACAGCAGGCACAGCTGAAGCAGGAACAAACCCAGCGCTATGCGCTCTATGGCGGATTAGCGCTTGTAATTATTTTTTCTTTTGTCTTGTTTAACCGCTTCAGAGTAATCCGTCATCAAAAGAAAATTATTGAACTGCAAAAAAAATCAGTGGAAAATAAAAACAGGGATATTACCGACAGCATTGAATATGCAAAATACATACAGGAATCCCTCCTGTTGAGCGAAGAAGAAATAAATAAAATTCTTCCGTATGAATCTCTTGTGTTTTATCAACCCAAGGACGTAGTAAGCGGAGATTTTTATTGGATTTCATCGGCAAGCAATAATGGCCGCCCTGTATATATTATCGCGGCAGCAGATTGCACAGGACACGGGGTGCCTGGAGCATTTTTATCCATGATGGGCAATATGCTGTTGAATGAAATAGTAAATGAAAAAAACATACTTAACCCCGCATTAATTCTAACAGAAATACACGGAAGAATAGTTAATTCGCTGCACCAAAAAAATGAATCTAAAACTCATGGCGATGGAATGGACATGGCGCTATGCGTCATTGATCCGGCAAACCGCGTTATCCAATATTCCGGTGCGATAAGTCCTTTGTATATTGTACGGAAGCACAATGCAGATGGGAAAGAACTATTGGAAGTTATCAAAGGAGATTTATTTTCTCTTGGCGGCAAGGCAGGCACAAGCAGCATATCTTCTGATATTTTTTTTACCTGCCATACAATTCCCATGGAAAAAGAAATGAACCTATATCTTTTTTCTGACGGATATATGGATCAATTCAATTCAAAACAGAAACTAAGATTTGGCAGCGCGCGATTCAGAAATCTTTTGGCTGCATCAGCGCATCTTACGATGAAAGAACAAAAAGAAAATCTGATAAAAACTTTTGAGGATTGGCGGGGAGCCGATAAACAGATAGATGATATTCTGGTTTTGGGATTATGCCTGACGGACTGAGGGCAAGCGGATGTTATAGCCAGTGCCTTTACTTTTTTGTCTTGGCAGTAAAACCGATATTGTCTATGGTCGCAATAACTTGTCTGGAAGAAATTTTGCTTTCGTCAAAAGTTACGGTCGCTGTCTTGGTAGCGAAAACTACTGTGTCTTTTACTATACCGTCTGTCTGCGACACGTCCGCCACTTCAACAATTTTTATAGCAAGTGCTTTTCTGTAGACTTCGTCAAGTAAGAGATTGTAAGCCGTGTCCAGTCCGCTGTTCACCGCTTTGAACTGCGTTATGATTTTTTCGGGGTCTGCTTCGTTGTCCAGCATTTTAACAAGTCCGTCCACTTGTCCCCGAATGGTTGTCAGCCGTGTTTTAATGTCTGTGGTCAGGTCTTTTGGTAACATAGTTTTAAATTTTTGTCAAAGGTATTGTCTGTCAGGGGTGGTCGCCAAATTTAATTGTCTGTCGTCTTTTTTGGCATTGGCTATAACTCGTTATACCTGTCAGCCGGGAGGCATGTGCGTCACAAAGTTACTGTTTATTCGCTTTTCTCCTGGCTAAGCGTAACGCTTATGATTTTTCTCTACTATAAGAAAAAGAAAAAACCCCGACCAGGCGGAACTTTTTCTTGATAGAAATTTATTTACTTATTTTTTATTTGCTTCGATTGAAAAATCAATCGTTACATCATCACCCAGCGCCAGGCTTTTTTCTCCAACTCCAAAATAAACGCGGTTGATGATGAACTTGCCGTCAAAGCTGTAAACAGGCGGGTAGGGTTTTCCTTCTTTGTCCACCAGGGGTTTTCCGGCATCATCGCGATAAACCTCTTCGCCCAGGTAGTTGAAAGGTATTTCAATGTCCTTGGTTTTGTCTTTCACGGTTAATTTTCCGGCAGCGGTGTAGCGGTATTCAGAGCCGGCAGCGTTTTCTTTAACAGAGGATGAGGTGAATTTTATATACGGATATTTGGCAGCGTCAAAGTATTCGGGTTCCATCAAATGCTCGTCTCTTCCTTTGCTCATGGTGTTGAGGCTTGCCGTCATCATGATAAGGTTAATGGATGATGAATCAAGATTTGAGCCGATGCTGATGGTGCTTTTTACAGCAGTGTCCAGCGAAATGGCTCCCTTGGTGCTGGCGAGCATGTGCCTGATAGAAAAGTCAATTGCAGAATGCGAGACAGACATTTCGTAAGTGCCGTTAAGGATTTTTATATCAGCAGGCGCTGCCATCACAATGGTTTTTGTTTCAACGGTTGTATCGGGATGGAT
>CAZZPB010000046.1:0-4352 GCA_964655905.1 uncultured Candidatus Peribacteria bacterium | reverse complement strand
TCCATTCGGCAACAATTTTTGAAAGTCCCCTGCCCCGAATACTTTTATGGATATATGCAGGATTGCGCCGCTCATTGACCAATCGTGTAAGTTCCGCGGCGGACATTTTAGTTTTGCCGGTCGCGGTGTCCTGAACAGTAATCTCCAGGCTTTCATGCGGGACATTGGTAAAAATGATTTTGACATCTTTTCCCGAAGCGGAACCGTGTTCAATGGCATTATTGCATAATTCATCCACGATGGATTGAAAACGAAACGCCCATTGATCCGAAAATTCAGTCATGTTTTTAATCAGCGAAAGAGTAAAATTTCTTATTCCTGACATAAAATAAGAATGCGTGGGCAGTGTAATCGTTATTTTTACGGGTTTTTCCGCGGGGTTTTGCGAATTTTGTTCCATATTTTCAGGTCAAAAATACTCTAGAAAACAAAGCAGCATTGGTCTTTTTTCATCTTTTAATTGTAGCAGTTTTGTTTTCCCCTTGCAATAGCGGTTATTTTTTATTAGAGTTTCCGTGTCTTATTTTTTTTGTACTTTTTTACAAATGGTTGCCCCGCCGAAGCCTTGGCGAAGGCGGGGCTTTTATTTCTTAACAAACCCCCGCGTACGCGGGGGCCTGTCTATGGTTACTACTGACCTTCAGGAAATGCTCGATGCGGCCGTTCATTTTGGACATAAAACCCAGAAATGGAATCCAAAAATGAAACCGTACCTCTATGGCGCCCGCGATGGAGTCCATGTTTTTGATCTTCAAAAAACCAAAGAAAATCTTGATAAAGCTTTGGATTTTCTCAAAAGAGCCTCTGCTCAGGGTAAAAAAATTCTTTTCGTCAGCACGAAACCGCAGGCGGCCAGTTTGATTTTGGACGCCGCTAAAGCCACAAATATGCCTTATGTCATTCACAAGTGGATGGGGGGGCTGTTGACTAATTTTGTTACGATTAAACATCGTATCCGTTATTATAAAAAACTTAGAGATGATGAAAAATCCGGTGAATTTGATAAATATACAAAAAAAGAAGTTTCTGAACTCAAGAAAGTTATTGAAAAACTGGAAGCCACTCTTGGAGGGGTCCGGGATCTTGATGATTTGCCGGACGCAGTTTTTGTCACCGATGCGGTAAAAGACAAAATTGTGCTAAGGGAAGCCAAAAAAATGAAAATCCCCGTTGTTGGTATTGTGGATTCCAATGCCGATCCGGACGGTGTTACTTATCCCATTCCTGCAAATGACGACGCAGTAAGGTCTCTTACCTATTTGATCGATAAGGTAAAATGTGCTATATTGGAGGGGAAAGGCCAACAGGTTGTTGGCAGTTAGTTGTTAGTAGCTAGCACAATGGCAGATTCGATAAATCCCGCTTCGGAGTCTTCGGAACAAATTCCCACTGCGCCTCAACAGGCGGCTCCCTTGGCAGCGCCTGGTCCGGTTCCCGAAAATTCGGCAGGCCAAGAGCAGCCCCTTCAGCACGCCCAGGCAGCTTTGGCGCAGGTCGGAAGTATTTTAAATAAGGCCGGCGCAACGCTGACGCAAAAACCAGCGCAGCCACAGGCGCCAACTACAACTACAGAACGCTTGTGGGGAGCCCTTTCGTATATTCCGATGGTCGCGTTAATCTCGCTTCTCACAAATCCTGCAAGTGATTTTGTCAAACTGCATGCCAAACAGGGACTGATGATTTTCATTGTTTTCTTTTCATCATTTTTTGTTTTTGATGTATTACTTTACCTGATTCTGGGCAATTTTGGAATTATTTTAGGACAATTGGTTCAGCTGGCGATGGTCGTTCTTGGTATATTTTCTTTCTATCAAGCCATTACAGGTAATTGGTGGAAAATTCCATTTATTTACCAGATTGCCGATCAATTACCGGTTGATTTATTTACAAAAGTGACGACAGAGGCCATAACCGGGCAGGCTCCAGTTACACAGACTCCAACTATTCCACCTGCTCCGCTGCCTGAAGATAAAAGCCAAACGACCCCACCGGAGTCTCAAAATCAGCCGCCGGTGACTCCTGCCTGAATTTTCTTTCCAGAAACAATTGTTTTCGTCTTTTTTGTCGTGTAAAATGCGCTGGCATTAGGTTTTTGTTTACTGTTATATGGCTGCAACTTTAGAAAACATAAAGGAACTTCGTGAAATAACGGGAGTGTCCATGATGGGCTGTAAAAAGGCCCTTGAGGAAAATAGTAATGACATTCAAAAGGCCATAGAATTTTTACGAAAAAAAGGTGAGATGAAAGCCGCAGAGCGCAGCGGACGTTCCACAAGCCAGGGTGTTGTTTGCTCTTATATCCATGGAAACGCGAAACTGGGTGTTTTGGTCCAGCTTGGCTGTGAAACTGATTTTGTGGCAAAAACAGATGACTTTAAAAGCATTGCTTATGATATTGCCATGCATATTGCGGCAATGAACCCTTTTACCATCAGTCCTGATGAGATTTCGCATGAACTTGTTGAAAAAGAACGTGAAATCTGGAAGGCTCAACTAAAAAATGAGGGAAAAAATGACAAAATGATTGAAAATATTTTACCTGGAAAGGAAAAAAAATTCCGGGAGGAAAATGCTCTTTTAAAACAGGAATTTGTTAAAAATTCTGAAATAACTGTTGAACAGCTGCTTGCGGAGGCCATGACCAAAATGGGTGAAAATATTAAAATAGTGCGCTTTTGCAGATTTTCGGTATAATTGCCACCTGTTTAAAAAATGGAAAACTCTTATTCTTATGAACCCATGTTCTAAAATTGAGGACGCTCTTGATGACCTTAAAGAAGGGAAAATGGTCGTCGTGATTGATGATGAGGAACGTGAAAATGAGGGCGATCTGGTCATGGTTGCGGAGAAAGTAACGCCTGCGGACATCAATTTTATGGCAAAGGAAGGCCGCGGACTGATTTGCGTACCTATGTCGCGTGAAAATGCCGACCGGCTTGAACTTTTACCAATGGTTGAGCGCAATACTGAAGTTCTGCGGACGGATTTTACTGTTTCCGTGGATTTCCATCAGGGGACATCTACAGGTATTTCGGCTTCAGACAGGGCTAAAACAATTAAGGCGCTTGCTGACCTGACAACAAAACCCAAAGATTTTCGTCGTCCCGGACATATTTTTCCTCTCCGTGCGCATGCAGGTGGTGTTTTAGTGCGCGCCGGACATACAGAAGCTGCCGTTGATCTTGCAAAACTTGCCGGCTTCAAGCCGGTCAGCGTCATATGTGAAATAGCGCGGGAGGATGGGGAAATGGCCCGTTTGCCATACTTGATGGATTTTACGAAAAAACACGGACTAAAAATGATTACAATCCGTGATCTCATTGCCTGGCGCAGACATCGCGAGAAATTTGTTCAACGAGTGGCGGAAACAAACTTACCGACTGATTTTGGAGATTTTAAGTTTGTCGTCTATCAAAATATTTTGGATCAAAAAGAGCATGTTGCTTTGTTAAAAGGCAAAATTGATCCAAAAAAACCGGCGCTTGTGCGCGTGCATTCGGAATGTCTGACTGGTGAAGTGTTTCATTCACTTCGCTGCGATTGCCACAAACAGCTTGAACGGGCTTTAAAGGCCATTTCTGATGAGGGTAGCGGCGTTTTTGTCTATATGCGGCAGGAAGGGCGCGGAATTGGCCTTATGAACAAGATCAGGGCGTATGGATTGCAGGATAAAGGGTACGACACCGTTGAGGCGAATAAAATGCTTGGCTTTAAAGCGGATTTGCGCGAGTACGGCATTGGAGCTCAAATTCTGGTTGATTTGGGGGTCGGAAAAATGCGTTTGTTGACAAATAATCCACAGAAAATCGTTGGGCTTGAAGGTTATGGTCTTGAGATCGTGGAACGCGTTCCACTTGAAATTGCTCCAAACAGAATTAACCGTCGTTATTTGAAAACAAAAAAGACAAGACTGGGACATTTATTGCAAGATGTATAGCGTACTTAGTAAGTTGGTGAAATTTAAACAAAACATGAAGGCACAAATTAAGCCGCAGGTTGGGTCTCGCGGGTTCCCAACCGTAGGCGCGCAAAGGGGAAAGGGGTCCCCGATCTAATCGGGGATACCTGGGGGAAACCGTAGGTTGCCCCCAGAACAAAGATTAACCGTCGTTATTTGAAAACAAAAAAGACAAGACTGGGACACTTGCTGCAAGATGTGTGATATATTCTTTATCAAATGATCAAAATTCTAAATTCAAAATGTTTCAAATTTTATGCTTCGAATTTTGAATTTGTTTGAAAATTGATCATTGGTTATTGATCATTTACGTTGGATATTAAATACATCTAAATATCTAATATATCAATCTTGATGGTAAACCAAGATGAATTATTTATGACGCGGGCTTTGG
>CAZZPB010000045.1:0-5131 GCA_964655905.1 uncultured Candidatus Peribacteria bacterium | reverse complement strand
TATTCATATTTTTTGCCGATAATACCTTGGTTTCACCATTGGAATCGTTTTTTAGCGCTCCCCGGAACGTATATCCGGCTATAATTTTTGAAACCTCCTTGAGATATTTGCTTTGCATGCCATCTCTATACTGCATCATAAAATTAAAGTCAACACTTTTCTATGCACACCATGATATGACTGTATTTATTTAGAATCTGCAGAAAACTTTTGACGTTTTTCCCCTCAAGTATTTTATGTTATTATTCTCTCGATCTTTTTCAGTCCTTACTTCATGCTTTATTCCAAACTGTTCGGCAAGACAAAATCCACGGCTCCACATGACGCTGATTCCATCAATGCCAAATATTTAACGCAGGCCGGTTTTATTGAGAAGGTAGCGGCAGGCATTTATGATTTTCTTCCTCTTGGACAAAGGGTTCTTGAAAAAGTTAAGCAGATTATTCGTGAGGAAATGAACAAAATTGACGGCCAGGAAATTCTCATGCCGTCTATGCATCCGATTGAATTCTGGAAAACAACAGGTCGTGATAAGACTGCTGGGGACATTCTTTATCGCACAAAGGGTGCCGGAGACAAAGACTTTGTGATGGCGCCAAGCCATGAAGAAACAGTCACCCCATTGGCGAAAAAATTTATTCAATCATATAAAGATCTGCCATTTAGCGTATATCAGATTCAAACAAAATTTC
The DNA here is from genome assembly GCA_964655905.1 of uncultured Candidatus Peribacteria bacterium. Taxonomy (GTDB): domain Bacteria; phylum Patescibacteriota; class Gracilibacteria; order UBA1369; family UBA1369; genus CAYHVY01. The sequence continues at coordinate 4,439 of CAZZPB010000045.1, read as the reverse complement.
GCGATGAGCCAAGAGCAAAGTCAGGGCTGCTTCGCGGCCGTGAATTTGGCATGAAGGATATGTACAGTTTCCACACTGATGAAAAAGACCTTGACGATTACTATGAACGCGTAAAAAAAGCATACATGAACGTGTACAGACGTTGCGGCCTGGAAGCCTACATCGTTGAGGCTTCCGGAGGTATTTTCAGTGATAAATTCTCGCATGAATTCTCCGTTGTAACTCCGGCCGGCGAAGACACGATTATTGTCTGCAAAAAATGCTCTATCGCCCAGAATCTCGAGATAGCGGAAGGGAAAATTCACCCTCCAGAAAAACTGGAAGAACAGGAGCTCCCCATGAAAAAAGTCAGTGTTAAACGCGGACATTCAATTGATGAAAGCGGGAAGGCGCACTCCGTCGCCAATGCGAAAGTTTTAAAATCAGTCGTTTATTTTGTCGAAGGAAAAGGCTTTATCGGAGTAGTTATCCGCGGAGATTTGCAGGTCAATGAAACAAAGCTCGCCAATTATTTAAAAAGTTCCGTTAGAGCCGCGACATCTGAAGAACTTGATACTATCGGTCTGGTTAAGGGCTTCATATCGCCTGTCATGCCACCCGCCATGAAAACAGCAAAGCTGCCACTGCCCTTCATCGCCGATCATTCCATTCGCAATATCAAAAATTTTGTTACCGGAGCCAATGAAAAAGATACTGACCTTGTCAATGTCAATATCGGACGTGATTTTATCATTGAGGATTTCACCGATCTGGTTCTTGTACAGCCTGGTTTCGCGTGTCCACGCTGCAGTGGTCTTCTTGAAGAGTTGAAAGCCATCGAAGCCGGCAATATTTTCAAGCTCGGCACAAAATATTCCAAAGATTTTGACCTTTGTTTTACCGACGCCCTTGGACAGCGCAAACATGTGATTATGGGCTGTTACGGCATTGGAACAACAAGGCTTGTTGGAACAATCGTGGAATCAAGCCATGACGAAAAGGGTATTATCTGGCCAAAAACAGTCGCTCCTTACCACATACATCTTGTGGCGCTTGGCAAAGAGGCTGAGACAAAAACTGCAGTTGAAAAACTTTATCACGAGTTGCTACAGGCAGGCATTGAAGTTTTGTATGATGATCGTGATGAAACAGCGGGGAAAAAATTAAATGATGCCGATCTTGTTGGCATACCGCTGAGGATTATTGTCAGCAAAAGAACACTGGAAGCAAAAAGCGCGGAGTGGAAATTGCGGAGTGAAAAAGATGGAAAATTAGTAGCATTAGACATGATAACCACTGAAATAAGCCATTGGATTGCATCATAATCGTATGGAACGCAAAAAGCGTACAATCCCTTATTCCTTACTACTTACTACTTACAATGCCCCGTGTTCTAATAATAGGAAAAAACGGCATGCTTGGCCATGATTTGCAGAAAGTTTTTGCGCAGGAAGATTTTGTGGCTCTTGGAAGGGCAGATCTGGATATCACGCAAAAAGATGCTGTTTTTGAACGTCTGATGACCATTCAGCCGGATATTGTCATTAACGCAGCGGGTTACACCGACGTTGACGGCGCCGAAACAGAACAGGATCAGGCGGATTTAATTAACGGCTACGCTGCCGGTATTTTGGCAAAAGCAAGCCGTGAAATAGCCGCAACATTTGTCCATTTCAGCACGGATTATGTTTTTGATGGCAACAAAGTCGAAGGATACCGGGAAGAAGATAAAACATGCCCGATAAACGCTTATGGAAGCTCAAAAGAGCTTGGAGAAAAACTCATATTGGAAGAAATGGAAATGGAATCTTACCCAAATCAGCCCGCTGGAAAATATTTTTTAATCCGGACATCATGGCTTTTTGGGCTGCATGGCCATAATTTTGTCGATACAATGCTCCAATTGGCGGCAAAACAAAAACGGCCAAAAAAAATTACGGTAGTAAATGATCAGTTTGGGAAACCAACATATACCCTTGATCTTGCGCATCAAATAAAATGGCTTGTGGAAAGCAAAGAATACCCTTCAGGCATGTACCACATCACCAATGAAGGAGTGGTTTCGAGGTCAGATTTTGCGAAAACAATTTTCAATTTGAAACAGCTCCCTGTAAATGTGGTACCGTGCTCTTCCTCGGAGTATGCCACTATAACAAAAAGACCGGCACATTCGGCGTTGATCAATACAAAACTGCCTCCCCTAAGGCCGTGGCAGGAAGCTTTACAGGAATACCTCGCAGGTAATTAAAAATTGAAAAATTTGAACTTTGTTTGAAATTTGATATTCGGATTTCGGATTTGATCATAATTTGTTTTAAAATCCAATTCAGAAAAAGCACCAACTAATCCAGAATTATTAATTATGAAAATGAAAGGTATCATCCTTGCCGGCGGGAACGGGCGGCGGCTCCATCCCCTCACCAGTATAACCAATAAACATCTTCTTCCTGTCTATGACCGGCCAATGATCATGTATCCACTTTTAACGCTGGTACAGTCTGGCGTGCATGAAATTTTGATTGTTACGGGGAAGGCACACGCTGGGGGATTTTTAAAATTGTTGGGCTCGGGCAAGGACCATGGCTGTAATATTGTTTATGAAATTCAGGATAAAGCCGGCGGTATCGCGCAGGCGCTGAGTCTTGGAGAAGGCTTTGCCAGTGGCCAAAACATAGCCGTTATTCTTGGGGATAATATTTTTGAAACGTCATTTAAAGATGCCACTGCCAAATTTGCGCATCAAAAAGGCGCATGCATTTTTTTAAAGAAAACGCGGGAAGCATCTCGTTTTGGCGTGGCGGAACTGGATGCCCAAAATAATGTTATAAACATCGAAGAAAAGCCAAAAAAGCCCAAAACGCCGTATGCCGTTACGGGTTGTTATTTTTATGACTCGCGCGTGTTTGAAATCATTAAAACACTCAAACCATCATCGCGCGGCGAGTTGGAAATTACTGACGTCAATAATGATTATATCAAAAAAGGGCTGATGAAAGCATATTTTGTTGATGGCAACTGGACAGACGCGGGCACATTCGAAAGCCTGTTTAAAGCAAACAGAATCGCCCGCAGCATGGCATTTAAGGGCTCTAACCGGCTTGATAAAAAACCTTCCGGAAAGTATTGAAACGATTATTTCGAGATCTTGTATAAGTACACTACAGGATTTTTACCTACCGGGATTGGCAATGGAGGCGAAGTAGAAGCATCTGGCGCAAATGTCGGAACCGACTTGGGTGTAGTACTAAATGTGGTTGCAGAAGAGGCATATTTGACAGCAAAGTTATCCATAAAATCTTTAGCCGCTGCACCATTTAAACAATCTGCCGTTATATCTTTATCCATTTTATCAGCACTGATCGTCCACAAATCCCCTCCTGCACTACTTTCCAATACAGTCTTTTTTGATGGAGGAGTTCCACTTTGCACGCAGCATATTGCCAACTCCACCACAGTTGTTCCTTTTTGCCAAGGCATTGTTGCCAAATTGCCAGTATTATCATAGGTAGCACATACTTTTGATCCTGCGGTAGTAACACATTTCCATCCACTCGTAACTGCCGTATTTGTACAACCCATTCTTGCCATAACTTCTGCTACAGGGATGGTGGAATCGGCTGTATCCCCTACCTCAGCCCCATCAGAAGGCGCTGAGTCACCTGTATCAGTTGCTGTATCAGTTGCGCCGGTCTCTCCTCCACCAACTTCAGCGGCGATATCTCCTGCTCCATCCGCTGAGGCCTCAGCCCCATCGGCTGTATCGGCCGCTGAGTCACCTGCATCAGCTCCATCCGCTGCATCTGGTGAGACTCCATCCCCTACGTCAGCCCCATCGACTGCATCCGGACCAGCTTCCACTACTACATCTTGGCCTGCATCCACTGCGCCAGGCACGTCAGAAGGCACTGCGTCAGCTCCATCTGTTCCACCGCCACCATCACCTGTGGTTTCACCATCCTGGACATCCTGATCGCCATCAGTTCCGGCTTCCTTGCCAGCTTCTACACATGGGCCTCCTTCTCGTCCTTCACAACGTGGAGGCTCAAAGCTTCCACCGCACCCTGTCAATGCGCTAAAAACACCAGCCGCAAGGGCTAATCTCAGACTTCTTATTGACAAACTACTTGTTCGTGACAAATTATTTGTTCCAGAAGGAACTCCTCTTCCTGATTCTACTAATGAATTGTTTGGCATAACAATAAAAATTTATGGAATAAAATATGATTTTCTCAATTAGATTGACAATGCAGCAGTAAGTACAAAACTGGCTGTGCCACCAATTGTCGTAATATGACCATCTACACCGGGAAGTTGTTGTCTTGTTTTAAGATAAACATCTAACTTTGTCCCTATTCCTACCGGGCTACCTCCTGGAAACCAAAGCCATGTGGTACTGGCGCCAACGACAGGCCAAGATGTATTGCCTGAAGCAGAAAGATCTTTCTCTCCTTCAGGCTTTT
>CAZZPB010000044.1:0-3741 GCA_964655905.1 uncultured Candidatus Peribacteria bacterium | reverse complement strand
GAAGAAAATATTAAAATTCAATACATGGAAACTTTGCATGATGAAGAAAACGCCCAGCTGATTGAAATTGGCAAATTATTCTTGTTTGCACTAAAATAGGGCAACTGGATACTATATATCTTTTTTCATGGCCACGCCAATCACATCTCATCTGTTACAATTTTCCGGAACGGAATGTACCCATTGTCATGAAATGGAACCGCTGGTCGCGCGCCTGGAAAAAGAAGAAAATATTAAAATTCAATACATGGAAACTTGGCATGATGAAGAAAACGCCCAGCTGCTTGAAAAATATGATCAGGGCCGCTGCGGCGGGGTGCCATTTTTCTACAATACGAAAAACGGTAAATTCATTTGCGGGAATACCGATTACGAAACGCTTAAGGCCTGGGCGTTGAGCGGGAATATTTGACAAAATTTTTGGTATTCGATATTATTGTAATACAAACTATTACAATTAACTTCCAACAATATGCGTGAAGTAATAAATATATCCCTGCCTCCCCTCATGGCTAAAACCGTAAAAATCGCTGTTAAAAGGGGTAAATATGCCTCAATCAGTGAATTTTTTCGTTATCTTTTAAGGGATTGGCAGGAAGGCAAACTGTTAGGTGAGCTTAACAAAAGCAGGGTGGAAATTGCCGGCAAAAGAAAAGTTTTGAGCTCCTTGAAGGATCTAAGGTAATCCATGATTTATGGATATAATCTACAGCTCAAAATTTGCCAGGGAATATAAAAAGCTGCCGCCCAATGTTAAAGATATTGCTGAGAAGCAGGAATACTTTTTTCGTAAGGATCCTTTTTATCCAAAACTAAAAACACACAAACTAAAAGGTAAATTAAGCGGGTTTTTATCTTTTTCAATTGGCTATAAATACAGAATTATATTTGAATTTGCTAAGGATAACAAAACTGTATACTTTCATGCCGCGGGGAATCATGATATTTATAACTAAACAATTGTATACGTTGTTTTTTTCCGGTCATTGAAATCATGGATCTGCTGGAATATTGTTTTATTATTATGCGCATACAGACTCCTCAAAATCCGGTTTTAAGCCAAAAATTGCTGGAAGAACAGGCCGCTTTACCTAAGCCCGAGTGGCTGAAAATCCGGCCGCCGACCACAGAAAAATTTGCGCATATTAAAGGCTTGTTGAAGGGGAAAAACCTGCATACGGTCTGCACGGAAGCGCATTGCCCGAATATCACCGAATGCTGGAGCGGCGGAACGGCGACATTTATGTTAATGGGCGATACATGCACGCGCGCGTGCCGCTTCTGCATGGTGAAATCGGGCAATCCGCAAAAAAAACTTGATAAAGATGAACCTCAAAAACTTGTGGAAGCCATCGCCGACATGAAACTGAATTACATTGTGCTGACGTGTGTTACCCGCGATGATCTGCCCGATGGCGGCGCCGGCCATTTCGCGCAGTGCGTGAAAGCATTGAAAAAAGCGCATCCAGCCCTGCTTATTGAGGTGCTGATTTCTGATTTGAACGGCAACGTGGATGCTTTAAAAATAATTGTGGAAAGCGGTCCGGAAGTCATCGCGCATAATGTGGAAACGATTGAAAGGCTTCAGAATGCTATACGCGATCCGCGCGCCAATTATCAAAAATCGCTTGATGTGCTGAAAAATGTTAAAAGACTGAATCCGAAAATTTACACAAAATCTTCCCTGATGCTCGGCCTCGGAGAAACGGAAAAAGAAGTTATACAAGCCATGAAAGACCTGCTTGCGATCGGCGTGTCAGTTGTGACATTCGGCCAATATTTGCGTCCAAGTCCGTTTCACGTTGCGGTACATGAATATGTTACGCCGGCGCAATTCCAAAAATATGAAATTCTTGCAAAAGAACTGGGATTTTTATACTGTGCCGCCGGACCCTTTGTGCGAAGCTCATACAGGGCGGGTGAGCTTTTTATGAAAAATGTCCTTGGGAAAAACTGATTTTTTTACAAGCCCCCATGTTTTTAGATCAATACGATCCATTAAAGCAACAAATGGTTCAAATTCTTGACCACGAAGGCAATTTGAACGAAAAATTGCGTCCGAAAGAGCTTACAGACGGGGTAATTCAACAGCTTTATGAAAAAATGCTGTTTTGCCGCATGTGTAACGAGCGCGCGCTGAAAATGCAGCGTTCCGGACGCATGGGCACATTTACCTCGATCGAGGGCCAGGAGGCATGCCAGATTGGAAGCGAATTCGCGCTGGATAAAAAAGACTGGATTGTGCCCGCTTTTCGGGAACTGGCGGCCATGTGGGCGCATGGCATTCCAATGGAAAATATCTTTATTTATTGGATTGGGAACGAAATTGGCAGCATTCCGCCGGACGGCGTCAATGTGTTGCCTGTATCTATCCCCGTGGGTAGCCAAATGCTGCATGCCGTGGGCATCAGCTGGGCATCAAAATTGCGAAAAGAAAAAGAAATTGCAGTAACTTATTTTGGCGACGGCGCTACCTCCGAAGGTGATTTTCATGAAGCGATGAACTTCGCGGGAGTCTATAAAACACCGACAGTTTTTATCTGCCAGAACAACCAATACGCTATTTCTGTGCCTCGCAAAATTCAGACGGCGTCAACAACACTGGCTCAAAAAGCCATTGCGTATGGTTTCCCGGGGGTACTTGTTGATGGCAATGACCTTTTTGCCATGTATGCCGTGACAAAAGAAGCTGTTGAAAGAGCCCGAAAAGGAGACGGCCCTACTTTGATTGAGGCTTACACATACCGTTTTGGAGACCACACGACCGCCGATGACGCGACAAAATATCGGGACCGTGCCGAAGTGGAAGCATGGCGTCCCAAAGACCCTTTACGACGAATTGAGCTTTATCTTGGGAAAAAAGGGCTATGGGATAAAGCGGCCGCGGAGGCTCAAAAAACCAGATTACAGGTTACAGTTGATGAAGTGACGGCAAAAGCGGAAGCCGTGCCACATCAGACTGTTGATGATATTTTTGATTACACTTATGCTGTATTACCCGCTGAATTGGTGAAACAAAAGGCGAATTTATAAGGAATGGTTTCAAACTGTTCCCTACAAATTTTTATTCCATTAACGCATTTAACGCATGCCCAATATTCCCCTAACAATCGTCGGAGCTCTCAATCTTGCGCTAAAGCAGGAAATGGCCAAAGACCCGCGTGTTATGGTTTTTGGAGAAGACGTGGGGCTGGAAGGCGGCGTCTTTCGTGTGACAGAGGGATTGCAAAAATTGTATGGTTCTGAGCGCTGTTTTGACACCCCGCTTGCCGAATCCGGCATTGTTGGGACGGGAATCGGATTGGCCATAAATGGCATGCTGCCGGTATGTGAAATCCAATTTGACGGTTTCTTTTTTGAAGGATTTTCCCAGATGATTTGCCACGCCGCCCGCATGAGAAACCGTTCCCGCGGCAAATTTACCGTTCCGATGGTGGTGCGCTTCCCTTATGGAGGCGGCATCAGGGCTCTTGAACATCACTCTGAATCCATGGAGGCCATTATTGCCCATGTGCCAGGGCTGAAAGTCGTTATTCCATCCACTCCTTTTGATGCCAAGGGACTTTTAATTTCAGCCATTCGGGATCAGGATCCCGTTATTTTTATGGAGCCAAAACGGCTTTATCGCGCCTTTAAACAGGAAGTTCCTGAAGAAGAGTATTTTATTCCGCTTGGCAAGGCGGCGGTTATTCAGGAGGGCGCGGATGTTACGCTTATTGCTTATGGCGCCATGGTGCGGGA
>CAZZPB010000043.1:0-14792 GCA_964655905.1 uncultured Candidatus Peribacteria bacterium | reverse complement strand
TTTTTGCCAAAATTTTATCAACAGTATTTTCATCAAGAGGTAATTTCCCTTCTTTCATAAGTACAACAATATCTGTTATTTCCAGTTTCCCGTCATGATATGCGTTAAGAATATCTGAACTTTTTATAGACTCACCATCGTGTGCAGCTTTTCTATCAACAACCTTTTTTTCGGCTAAAGTAGGTAGTTCGTCCGATTCAATTGACGCTTTTTCTATTTTTGCGGAAGATTTTATGTCTGTTTCATGGGCTTCAGTTTTTTCTTCAGATCCAGCTTTTTCTTTAGCCTTGGCCTTTTCAATCTCAACAGTTCTTTTTTCCACAACCGGCGGCAACACGGGGCGTCCCATTAGGCCGTGCACTGCGCCAATCCCCGCTGAAAACACAAAATTATCCTTATAGGTTTGCCACGCTTTTTCCATGCCAAACGATTGACCCTGCATCCAGGCAAGACCGGCGTTCATTCCTGTAAGCGCCGCTCCTTCAAAACTTGTTTTAACGGCCCAGTCACCGACTCTTCCAAATGTTCCGGATGATTTATGCAACATGCCGGCGCCTTTCAGTGTGCCCAAAGTCAAGGCATTATGGCCCCACGCCTTAAGAAAATCGCCGCCGCTTGCAAAAGTTGACCAGTCCTCGTGGATTACGCCGTTTAACGCCCCGGAAGTTGTGACAAAAGCGAGACTTTCTACAGCCAAACCTCCAGCACGGCCCAAAATGCGTCCACCCATTGATTTAAGAAATACCTGCGTAAGAGCGCGTTTTGCCAATCCTTCAGCAACACCAACAGTGCCCGCCGCAACTCCTCCAGATGCCATAATTATGCCGATTTCCAGGGCCAGCTTGCCCATGTCCTTTTGAATGGTAAGCGGTAGATCCTGCCATTCCTGATCTGTAAAAAGTCCCCTGGTCGGATGAAGAATATCCCAATCTTTAAAATTTTCCACCACTACCGTTCCACCGTATGCTTCACGCCATATTTTCGCTTTTGGATCGGAATCAGAAAGTGTTGACATATAACCATCGTGGATCGCTTTTTTAAGTTCTTTATTATAGGCTTCACCGATCATTTTTTCCCTCATGGCTGTTTCGGCTTCCAGACATGCTTTTTCCAATGTTTCCGTGCCCGGTTCCTGGCCGCCATTTCCTTTTTTATAAGTCTCAATAAAATTTTTCCTCCAATCTTTTTCTGCTTTTTCCAGTCGTGCAATGTTATCGCTGTCGTCAAGGAATTTCTTGGCAACGGCGGATTTTGTTACTACCTTGCTTTCATGGACACGTTGTACTTCTTTGGAAAAATATTGATCGTAATAACTTTTTGCCAAACCCGTAAGTCCTTTTGCCCTGGCGTCTTTGGCCAGGGTTAACATAATGGCTTCACGCTCTTTTGGATCGGCATCCATAAGTTTTTGCTGGTGATATAAAACATCAAAAACTTTAACGTCTTTGCCAATATCTCCCTGAAAATCGTTTTCTTTATTGCCCAAATTGCCAAATGGCCCATTTGGATCCAGTTTTACGGCCTTATACGCCGTCTGAATATCAATATATTTGCCCGTATCTATCAATTTTGCCACTTCCGCCAGGGCTTTGCGCATATTTTCAATATTTTGTTTTGCCACAATTTTTGCCGTGCCATAAGGTTCAATACTGCCCACTCCACCAACAGAAACGCCATTTTCAACATCACCAGCAAGTAAATTTAAACGAGCGGATGCCATGCCAATTTCAAATTTGGCAATATTGATAAGTAGATTTTTTGCTTCGGCAAGAGCGAGTGGATTTTTTGGCTCCTTTTCATTTTTTTCACAGTAAGCAAGAAGCACTTTTTTAGCACCATATGGATCGCCGTTCTCAAGCATTTTTTTACTTTCCGAAAGCCCTTTTTCGGCTTCACTAACCTGTTCTTTGCCGCCCAGCTGTTTTTTGATGGCAATTTCCATATCATCAAACTGTTTTAAAAGTTCGGTCTGTTTTTCGGCAGAAAGTTTGTCAAATTCCTCACTTTTTTCAACGCCGCCGTCTGCATGAAAAATAAAGTATTTTTTGCCGTCGGTCGTTTTCAAACTATCAGCAAGAGCATGCGTTTCCGTATATTTTTTAATATCCGCCATCGTCAAAAGTTGGCTTATCACTTTTACCGCTGTCATGTCATATAAAGACTTCATTTCAGCTGGCAGACTGTCCGCTTTTATTTTACTTAATTCTTCTTTGATGCCGACAAGTTCAGGCACCGCTATGGTGGCAAGGTCTCCGGCCTCTTTGATTTGATGCTGTGCCGCTTCATCAAATAATAATTTTGCGGGATCCAATTTACTTAACTCATCCTTGATTGTTAAAGCTTTTTGGACTGTGTTCTGCACTTCTTCAAATTTTCCTTTTCTAATATTTTGAAAAAGAATGAGATCTTCATCGCCATTTTCAATGTGGGATAATTTTATCGCTAGAATTTTCTCAACATGACCGTTAATATCATCAACAGTTTCACCGTACGCAGTTTGCAATATTTTATGATCCAGGGCTTCTGGAAGAACATCTTTTATAGCCCTTCCTGCCCCATAAAAAGGGTCTAAAGCTTCTTTGCAATAGGCATCCAATGCTGCTTTATTTATTCCGGGTTTGTCGGCCTTATTTAAAAGCTCAAAAGCTTTTCTACCTTTTTCAACAAGTTTTCTGCTTTTATCCAGTGTGAAATAAAATTCCGCTTCCGTTTTAGCTCCTTCAAGTTGGCTTTTGAGATATGTTTTCAGTCCTTTGATTTTTTCCGCGTCAGCCGCAGGTTTTTCTTTGCCAAAACTCGTTTGGACTATTGCGCTGATTTTTCCAATTGTGCCAGCGATTTCGTCCTTGCGTATTTTAATCAAGCCAACAATTTGTGAATCGGTTATATTTTTACCGGCGGCAAATATTTTTTCGGTTGTCGCCAAATCAGCCAGTTCCTTAATTTCGCTAAGGTCAGGATAAAGATCAAAAATGTCATTTATTGTTGAACGGTCAGCTTCAATTGGTTTTGTCACGGCGGCATAAACGGTTCGCATGGCCTCAACACTAAAAGATTTTTCGGAGTAATCTTTCAGTGGAGCAAGTGCCGCTTTCAGCTCTTTCTCAGCCGCTGTGGCGGCCTGTTTAACCGTTTTGGGATCCAAAGGGGTTTTCCGGGCTTCATCCAGAGCTTTTTTTACCGCCGGTTGCGCATTTTTTGTGTAGATATCCTGGGTTTTGTCTATAGCTACAAAAAAATCAATATTTGCTTTTAAAGCTTCAATTTCAGCTTTGAGAAAAGCGGCCTGCATATCTATTGATTTATAATCTTTACTTTCTTTATTTAAAATTTTGTTGCCTTCTTCAGCAACGGAGAAAAGCGCTTTTGTAATAAGATCCCCGCTTTTTTTAGAAAATTCTTTGCTTGCAGGCGTTTTTAATCTGTCAGATTTTGCAATAAGCTCCCTGGCTTCATCCACTTTGCCAAAAAAGACTGTGCGATTTTTTACAATGGCATCGGTTAAAGCTTCGTCTTTTGACTGTTTTTCAATTGAAGCAATTTTTTGTTGTTCTTTTGCGAATATTTCTCCTGCCATTTTTGTGTTTTTTTAGAAAGTACTCAAAAGGTGCCTGTTTTTATTAAAGATTTTTTAGTTCCTGCTCCAGAATTTCTTCAGCGCTCCGGGTAGACGATTCTTTTTCTTCAAGTTTCAACAGGTCTTTTTTCAGTTTTGTGATTTTATTTTTGAACTCAGCAACAAGCTCAGGTTTTTGTTCTATGGCTTTTTGAATATAGCTGTCGATAAGCTTATTTTTAGCTTTAATTAAATTATAGAAATAATTTATTAGGCTCTCCGGCAGGGTCGCCGTATTTGTAGTCCAATATTGCTTGTCACTGTCTTCCAGAAGCAGACTTCTTTGAACTTCAGCCTTGAATTGTGCAATAAAATCAGGGTTTAATGGCATAGGAAAAAGGGTATAATAATCATGGAATTATACCATTTTTAGCCTGTTTTTTCTATGGCAGCAATTTACAGGGGGCTCCGCCAAGGCGGAGCCCCCTGTAAATTGCCTCTGTAGCTTAATGGATAAAGCGCTGGTCTTCGGAACCAGGGATGAGGGTTCGATTCCCCCCAGAGGCACCAAAAAATTGACCACAAAATTTTATTCATTTATAATACAGATCTAACATTAAAATGAATGTTTTATGAAACATCGAATATTTATAGTAAGGGAAATAGCATACAAAAGAGATTCCAAGTTTTTGGCTGTTTCTTTGGATTTGGATTTAATGTCTGAAGGAAAGACCATGGGTCAGGCCATTGATCGACTTCGTGAAGCAACCATCGGTTATTTGAAGATGTGTTGTAAAGATAATGAACCAGATAAGGAAATTTACCGTAAAGCGCCAAAAAAATATTTTGATCTTTATGAATTGTTTAAAGAGCTTAAAGAAAAAAGTAAATCAAGGCCTGTCGAAAATTTTGTAGGAAAAGCCACATATAATACCTCCATATCGAAAATCCATGCGTAGGCCTCTTAAACCAAATGAAATTCAAAAAAAAGAATTTTGGAATATTTTAGATAAGAAAATAAAATAAATTCGACAAATCTCAGCTTACTTCCTTTTCACTCACTCCTGCCAAGTTCCCTAAGTAATGGATATAATCAATCGGGAATCCAATGCTTTGGCTATTTTTTCAAGTAAACCAACACTTGGATTATAATTTCCTGATTCAATACGGGACACCGCCGATTGCTTGGTGCCTATTTTTTTAGCGAGTTCCGCTTGAGTCATGCCTTTTTCAATTCTTTTTCCAATCACAGCTTTGGCTACGTTAAACTCTGGACCAAGCTCATCATAAGCTCTAAGAATTTCCTTGTCTTTTAGCAATAGTTTTTTAAGTTCTGAATAATTTTTCATACGGGTAAAGTATAACGTATATGTTATTTATTAATCAATAGATTTTAATTTTCTTATGGCCACATTCAGTTCTCTTGCCGGTATTTTTTGAGTTTTTTTAACAAAACTATGTAGTAAAAAAGCATAATCATTCTTGAAAGTGTAAAAAATGCGCACTTCCTTTTTCCCTCTGATCCTCAATTCAAAAAGCTTATAACTGACCATTTTACTGTGTGGCATGCCAAGCTTTCTCCCGAAATGCTCGAGGAAGATCAAGCGTTCGCAAAACCTTGGCAATCGTATGTTTTTCCAGACCCAGGATCAATTTTTCTATGGTGTTATCGAAAAATTTTATTTCCATAAATTGCAATCTATCGTTTTTGCTGCACTCCCTTTTTCGCTCGCTCCTGCCAGTCTACAAGCACGGGGCTTGCTACAAAAATTGAGGAATACGTGCCGGCTACTATTCCCACCAGAAGCGATAAAACAAAGAAACGAATGCTCTCACTTCCAAAAATGGCCAATGCCAGCAGGGTAAGAAATACTGAAAACGACGTGTTGATGGATCGCGCTATTGTTTCGTTTACGGCCTGATTTGTGATTGCTGCAAAACTTTCATCATGTTTTTGATATTTGAGTTTCTCGCGGATACGGTCAAAAACAACGATGGTGTCATGCACGGAAAAGCCCAGAATGGTGAGCAACGCCGTAATGAAAAGCGCATCAATTTCGACTCCGAAAAATACTCCAAAATATACATAAACTCCCAGCATGATGCCTAAATCATGGAGCAGAGCGATAATTGCCGCGGTTCCAAAACGCCATTTGCTGACGTGGCGCGGAATTTTGCGGAAAGCAAAAGCGATATACAGCACAATCATTATACTGGCTACAATAACGGCAAAAACGGCCCGCCATCTCAGGCTTTCCCCAACCGTTGGACCCACTGTGTTGAATCGCGTTTCTTCAAACGCTCCCAATTTCTTTTTGAGTTCTGGAATGATAAGATCATGCACTTCAGAGCTGATGTGGCGCGTTTTTACAATGAACCCCTTTTCACTTGGAACGATGTGCGGAGCGCCGAGATCAATTTTAGCTTCAGCATTATCTTTTTTGGTGTTTTCCTTTTGTTTATTTAACGTTTGAACGCTTTCCTGAAAGGCTTTTTCTATTTCCGAAACATTCACGGTTTTTTCAAATTTGAATTCCATCAATGTGCCTCCTGTGAAATCAAGGCCCAATTTAAGCCCAAAAACAGGTATGCCGATAACCGCGAGCACCAATAATGTCAACGAAACAATGTAGGCAGTTTTTCTGTTTGGAATAATTGGCAATAATTTCTTTTCTTTTCTCTTTGGTGTGCCAAAAAGCCACAGATTATCGGCCAATCTGGTGTTGATAAGGGCGGAAATAAAGGTTTTAGTGATTGTAATTGCCGTAAACATGGAGACCAAAATACCAGCGGCAAGGTTAAAAGCAAAACCCTGAATGATGGAACTTCCAAAATAATAGAGAATGACACACGTGATGAGGGAAGAAAAATTCGAATCCCGTATGGAATTCCACGCTCTGTCAAAACCAACTTCAATCGCAGCGCTCAGGGTGCGTCCATCGCGCAATTCTTCTTTTATGCGTTCAAAAATAAGAATGTTGGCATCCACGGCCATACCAATGGAAAGAACAAGGCCGGCGATACCTGCAAGGGTCATAACGACCGATGTGGAAAGCAAAAAGCTCAGGAAAAAAAGAATCAAACAGGAAAGGACGAGCCCGATGGCTTTTTCCGCGCCGGATTCGCGGGAATGCAGAATTTTCATCACCAAAAAGACAAAAACTCCAATGGCAATGGGCAAGGACCAGTAGAGCGGCAGGGCGGTTTTAATCAAAAACAGCATTAAAATCGCGTAGATTGTGAGGGCAATTGTGGCAAGAAGACCCGGTAAACGATAGTAGAGAATCATGAAAAGTGCTACGAGCAGAAAACCAATAATACCCGCGAAAAGACTTTTGTTGAGAGCATCCTGCCCAAGAGTGGCGCCAATCGTGTATTGGCCGGCCAAAACGACTGGCGCCGGTATGGCGCCCGTGTTTAGATCACGCGCCAGTTTATTGGCTTCTTCCAGGGTGAAACGGCCGCTGATTTGCGCTTTGCCTCCGCTGATTTTTTCATTTACGTTTGGCGCGGAAATAAGCTGTCCGCCAACAAAAATAGCCAGTGGTTTACCGACATTTTTTTCCGTAAGTTTTTCAAAAAGCTTTGCCCCCTCATCATTAAACTGAATTGATACGTAAGGATTGAAAAACTGATCATATTGGATGTCCGCGTGGGTGAAATGTTTACCGCTTAATTCCGTATCCTGCCATGGATCCGGTGCGGCGGAGTAAAAAACCTTCGCGTATTTCACCTGGGGCTCAGTTTTTGTCTGTTTTACGGCCTCTTTGATTTTATCCGCTTTGATTATGTGGAAGCCAAAAGAAGTCTTTGTGGCAGGGGACAGCTCATCCACTTTTTTAAGCGCCAAAGCCGCAGTTTCAAATTCCTTGGCATAGACATTTTCGCCTTTTACTCCTTGTTCCAGCGCTCCGCCCTTGTCTTTATTGCTTTTATCATCGGAGTATTGTTTTGACAGAAGCGCAAATTTTTCACCTTTCTGTAATTTTTCCAGGACTTCATTGGCGCGTTTTTTGGCTTCATCCTCAGTACGGGTTATGCCGGCGTCGGCGCGTTCCGCGCCTTTATAAGAAATTAAAATATGGCTGACTGTTACCTCGCGTTTTTCATCTATGTCTCTTTTTTGATCGCGTTTTTCTATCAATTTTACCACATTGTATCCCTTGGAAGGCGCTACCTGACCTGTAGCATCAATACTATATTCACCGCTTGTTTCAATAACATTTTTCAGAATTTCTCCCGGTTTGGCGTTAAAAAGATCATTTGCCAGCGCGCCAGGCACCTGGTCTTTATATTGAAAATCAACTTCCTGAAAAGCAACTTTTCCGGGACTGCTCAGCTGTTCTTCTTTGCCCAAAACATCAAATTTTCCTCCCGTTTTTACTTTATCCAGCAACGCCTGCGCCGCGCTTTTCGCTTTTTTTGGAGCTTCGGAATCTTCGCCGCCGCGCTGTTCCTTAAATTCAAGCTGGATTGTTTTTCCAACGACTTTTTTGGCTTCTTCAAGGTCTTTTATCCCCGCAAGTTCGACAATGAGGTGTTGTTCATTTCCTACGGATGACATGTAAATATTGGGTTCAGAAACGCCTAAACCGTTGACGCGCGTGTTGATGACGTTGGTCACGCCCTCCACTATGCTTTTACGGTCTTTTTCTGGAACTTTTCGAAGGTCGATTTTGTAATCAAGCTGTGAGCCTCCCTGCAAATCCAGACCCAAATGATATTTGCTGTCCTGTATTGCCTGCGGCGTTGAAGGCAACAATTTTTTTTGCTTTTCTGATGGTAAATCCATAAAGCCAAGCAGGAGCGCAACCAGAATGATAATGCCTACTTTGAGAATGTGACGTTTATGCATGGTGAATGGTGAATAGGAAATATGGAATAAATGTAGGGAACCCCGCCATGGCGGGGTTCCGTTATAATTAGTGTAATTTTTTATCCAGCGCTTCATTATTGCCCTTTCCGCTGCGGCCATAATCATCCTCCAATTTTACAACATCATCCAGTTCCGGACTCGAAACTTCAAAGATTTTGGAATCTTCCAAAGCTTCGACACGGTGGACAGTATACGGAAGAATATCCACTTTGTCACCTGGTGACATAATGTATTCTTTGAGATGCTGTTTGTCTTTTCCATAGGTCAATTTTACACGCCCTTCAAGAAGATATTGTGTCTCGGTTTTTTGTTCATGATATTGCAGAGAAAGCCTATGCCCCCTTTTTATCTCAAGAATTTTCCCCGCGTATTTTTTCGTATGAGCAAACCATATTTCCTGTCCCCATGGCTTCGGTTTTATTTGAACGGGCTGCTGTTTTGGAATCATTGTTTGTGAATAATGAATAGATTTTTGTAATTTTTTTGTAAGGACCCCGCCTTGGCGGGGTCCGTGCCTTTATTTACAATAAATTTTTGTAATTTTTTTGACGAATTTTTTCAACCAGTTTTTTGACCTCGCTGCTGCGTTTTTTGTCGCAAATTAATATTGCGTCATCGGTCTCCACAATAACCAGATTTTTAACACCGAGTGTCGCAATTAATTTGTTACCACCGTAAATAAGCGAGCTTTTTGTGTCAATCCCTATGTGTTTTCCTTTTACGAGATTCGATTTCTCATTTTTTACAAGTTCATCAAAAATGGATTCCCATGTACCAACGTCGCTCCAGCCAAGTTCCGCCGGAATAATACGTACTTCTTTTGGATTTATTTTTTCCATGATGCCGTAATCAATGGAAATTTTATCACATAGTGGATAATAGTGTTTTAAGGCTTTTTGAAAGCCGGAAGTGCCAATCGTTTTTTTTATTTTGATGAGATATTGGTAAGTGTTTGGCAGGTGTTTTTTGAATTTTTTCAAAATAGTTTCAATTTTCCAAACATATAAACCGGTATTCCACAGGTACTTGTATGATTTGAGAAAATCAGCAGCCGCTTCATGACCTGGTTTTTCAATAAACTTTTCAAAAGAAAAAATTTCCACGCCATCAATTTCTTTCACCACTTTGTCAACTTTGACATATCCAAGGTTGACATTGGGATATTTGGCTTTAACTTCAATAATATTGATCGTGTCCTCATTTTTGGCCAGTTTTTCAGCAATTTTTAATTTTTTCACAAGCTCTTTTTGATTTTGAATCAGATGATCGGCATAAATGACGGCCATTACATCATGAGGATATTTTTGAGCGATATACACGGCCGCAAGTCCAATACACGCCGCCGTGTCGCGCAGCGCCGGCTCAACGATAATATTTTCCGGAGGAATTTTCGGAGCCTGTCCGCGCACAATTTTTTCATATTCAACGTTGGTTGCTATGTAAATTTCATGCGGTTTTAAAAATTTTAGCCGCGCAAGCGCGTCCTGCAGCATGCTGCGGTTTGTAATCAGCTTTTGAAATTGTTTTGGCTGGCTGACCCGGCTTAGCGGCCAAAGCCTGGTTCCGGTTCCGCCTGCGAGAATAACTGCTTTCATTGATTAGCCCCGTTTTGGCGGGGCTTATTAAGAAATTACTGCCCTCCACCGTAGGGAACAGTCGCGACCGTTCCTTACGTGCGACCCTCCCTTACGTATGGACTATTATGCTTTCTCCGGTCATTTCAACCGGTTTTTTTAATTCCAACAATTTAAGCACAGTGGGAGCGATATCGGCCAATCCGCCTCCGCTCTTTAATCTGGTTTTCTGATATTTTTTTGATACCAGAAGAAAAATCACGGGATTTTTTGTATGTGAGGGCCACGGTTCCAGGTTTTCTTCATCTATCATGTATTCGGCGTTTCCGTGATCCGCGGTAATGATAAGATTGTAGCCCGCTTCAAGCGTTTTTTTGCTGATAGCGCCGATACATTCATCAAGCACTTCGCATGCCTGGATAGCGGCATGCAAATCGCCCGAATGGCCCACCATGTCGGCATTGGCGAAATTCTGAATGATCAATGGATAATAATTTCGATCAATTTCTTTTAATGCTTTTTTCGTTATTTCCTGCGCGCCCATTTCGGGTTTTTGCGCGTAGGAAGGAGTTTTTGCGGAATCGATCATAATGCGGTCTTCAAGCGCGAAAGGCGCTTCGATCTGGCTGTTAAAAAAATATGTTACGTGGGCGTATTTTTCTGTTTCAGCCATGCGCAACTGCCTCAGCTTATGCTGTGAAATGACGCTGCCAAGATTATTTTTAATCACAGGAGTTGGAAAAAGCACCGGTGCTTTTTTTGAATAATCTCCAAAACACACAAAAAATGGTCGCACAACGCTTTTTTGCGTGAAACCAAGGGTATTTTCGCCTGTAAAACAGGCGGTCATTTGCCGCGTGCGGTCAGTGCGATAATTCCAAAAGACCACGGCATCTTTGTTCTTGATAACGCTGTGCTGATCTAAAAGTATTGGCTGAATGTAATAATCAGTGGAATCACCCCGTGCGTAGGCGTTTGAAATGGCCTCCAGAGGGTCTTTTTCAATAAATCCTTCTCCAAGCGTATAAAGATTATATGCTTTTTCAACGCGGTCCCAGTTGTTATCGCGATCCATGGCATAGTAGCGCCCGGCGATGGTGCCAATAATGGCTTCAGTCTTTGATCCAACGCCCATTCCAAGTTCCATTATTTTTTTCTGGATAAGGGTAATATATTTTTTAGCACTTTTTTCCGGAACATCTCGGCCGTCGGTGATCGCATGAATAAAGGTTTTTTCGATGCCCTGGCTTTTGGCAAATTCCAGAAGCGCGAACAGGTGACTGATGTGGGAATGCACGCCTCCATCAGAAATCATTCCGAGTAAATGAAGCACCGCTTTTTTTCCGGAATGGACGTATTTGCAGGCTTCCAGCAGGGCAGATTTTTTGAAAAAATCACCGTTTTTTAACTGACGGTTAATTGTTTCCAAAGTTTGGAACGTGACTCTGCCTGATCCAATGGTAAAATGTCCCACTTCAGAATTTCCATTTGTCCCATCAGGTAAACCAACGGCGTTGCCATCGGCTTTCAAAAGCGTTGACGGATATTGTTCGCGAAGACGCCGCAGATTGGGCATTTTTGCCTTTTTAATGGCGTTCCCCTCATAATCTTTTCCTTCGCCAAAGCCATCAAGAATCATGAGATAAAGCTTGTTGGAACTATTGGAAGATGAAAACTGCGAACGTGCGGTCAATAATAAAAAATTATAATGTCATTAATAAGCTCTTATACCAGGCCAAAATTTCCTGTCCATACAGGAGCGTGGCAAAACTGCCAAAGACCATGAATGGGGCAAAAGGGATTTTTGACTTGCGTTCGACTTTTTTCAGCATCAACAAAAGAATGCTTATTATCGCGCCAAGCACATATGTAAGGACGATTGCCACAATCAGCAGTTTCCAGCCAAAAAGAAGCGCCATGCCGATCCCGACATACACATCGCCTTCGCCGAGCCACTGCCCTTTTGACAATAATCGTTGTCCTCCAAAAAACAGGGCTGCCAACGCGACCGCGATAATTAAATTTGGAAAATCGACATTTTTCATCACGAGACTGGAAATCAGGCTTATTCCCATGAATGGCCACAAAAAAATGTCAGGAATATTGGTGTATTGCAGGTCATGAAAGAAGATACCAATGAGAAAAATACCGTTAAGCGCGTAGAAAAAATATTGCAATAAAGTTGCATTATTAATGCCGTATGCTCCTGCGCCGTATTCCGTGATAAATGGAAATTTCAGGTAGAGCAAAACAAAAACCAATGCCGAGGTGATTTCAAGGAAGAAATATATCGGTGATATCGGCTTTTTGCAATAGCGGCATTTGCCCCGCAAATAGACGTAATTCAAGATTGGCACAAGGTCGGTGGCGGATAATGTTTTTCGGCAGTGAGGGCAGCGCGAACGTCCTATAATGATACCTTTTTGCTGTTTTTCCACGCGATGAATGATAACGCTTAAGAAGCTTCCGAAAGCGGCGCCGAGAATGATCAGCAGGATGATGGTGATTGTTGTCATCAATAATTAACAATTAATAATTTGTTTGGAATTTGGTGTGAGGGCAGGTCAAGACCTGCCCTCACGATCATTGGTAATTATATATTAAGGCTGTAATATCTGCGCTTTCATGTTGGGGATCCCGCCAGGGCGGCTTTCGTACGGTTTTATATTTTTATTATTTGCAATGATGACATTATATCTTTCTGCGGCAATATTGCTAATGCTATTACCAAGACCTATTTCATGCGCTTTGGCATAAAATGCCAAAGCGCGCTCGGGTTGGCCTTGTTTTTCCAGTAGTTGGCCAAAATTCAAATAGGCAGCATCAAGATGGGGGTCCAGTTGCAGGGCTTTTTCAAGATTTTTCTCGGCATCATCCAGCTGATTTGTGCCAATTTGCGCCCACCCAAGAAGATTATATCCCATTGCCTGTGCCGGGTGATTTTTGGCTGCCCGCTGGGCTAAACTTAGCGCGTGTTGCGGCTGGCGCAGTTTTTCGAGGTAAAGCCAAATTGGGCGAATGTAGTAATTGATATTCTGATCGTTTAGCAGAACAACATTTTCATAATTTTTTGCAGATGCGTCATATTGTTTAAGTTCCATATAAATTTCAGCGAGTTTCTGTTCCACCTGGATGGCGGGCTGAAAACCATTTTTTTTGGCCTGTTCAAGGGTTAAAGCTGCTTTTTTAAGTTCATTTTTGCCATAGTAACCCAGTCCAAGGAAAAACATAGTTTCAGGTTTTTGCGAATCAAGTTTTTTGGCTTGTTCAAGCGCTTCTATGGCATCATCATATTTTTCAGTATTTAAATAAGCATATCCTAAAAGAATCCACGCGTCGCGATAGTTTTTTTGCTCTTTTATGGCTTCAAAAGCTAAAGAAATTGCCATCTGATATTCACCAGTTTGATTGCAGCTCCGCGCGAGGAGTGTTTTTAGGTGCGCTTTGGAAGCGCCCTGATTAAAATCAAATTCTTTGTATGCGTTCAAAAAATTCCCGGCTTTTTTTGAAAGATCTTCCGTGGTATTCAGCTCAAGCGCGCGCTGCAGATATTTTTTGCTGTTTTCATAATCTCCAAAATAGGCGGCGACTATTCCCCGATAATATTTTACCGCCTGGGTATCGCCATTAAGTTTATTAAAAATTTCCCGCGCTTCTTCAATTTTCCGTTGTTGAAGAAGGCTGCGGCCAAGGTACACTTGAGCGTCAATATTATTTGGATCCACCTTTGCGGCCTCTTCAAAATTGGCTTGCGCTTGCGCGTAATTTCTGTTTTGTAAGTGTATCCGGCCAATTTTTATAAAAGGTTCCGGATTTGAGGATGTCAATTTATGCGCCTGTTGATAGTCAACAATAGCGAGTCCGGTAAAGCCATTTTTTTCCAGCAGCATGCCATGATTAATATATTCGGAGTAAGTTTTATCGCGGCTTGTTTTTTCAGCGCCGGCAGAAGATCCTTTTGAATTTTCCTGCGTGGGCAAGGACGGGTCTCGACCTGTTCGTACAAAAGGCCAAATTCCTCCAACATAAAAAATGCTCACAATAAAGCCGAAAAAAAGAAGAATAATGAGAATGGACAATATTTTTTTCATGGAATTTGAGCGATTAAACTCTTAAATTGTGAGCTGTTGGCGTGGCAGATCGCTACGGCCAATGCATCTGCAGCATCATCCGGGGATGGTATGTCCCGAAGTTTTAAAATTAATTGCACCATTTTTTGCAATTGTCTTTTTTCCGCTTTACCATAACCGCAAACAGCCTCTTTTATCTGTTGCGGCTTGTACTCGGCTATTTCATATTTCGCCACGGCAAATTGTTGCATCATTGCGCCGCGCGCCTGCGCCACGGTAATAGCAGTTTTAACATTTTTATTGAAAAATAATTCTTCAATGGCGACTGCCTCCGGCCGCCATTTTTTCAGCAAAACCTGCATGTCAGTGTAAATTTGCCGTATCCGCTCGGCAAAAGTGGACCCGGATTCTGTCTTAATACAGCCATAATCCAGCATCTGATAATCATAGTGATTCGTGGTTTCAATTACGCCAAAACCAATGGTTGCAATGCCCGGATCAATACCTAAAATGCGCATGGGGAAGGAGCTAAATTTTATTACGTATATTGTAGCAAATTTTTGCGCAACACAAAACTTAGGCCTTTCCCGCTTGCGCGGGAATGACAGACAGAGCCAGACGTTCATTCCCCACTTTCGTGAGGATGGGAATGACAATCGGTACATATCGTCTGTACACCATACCCGTGCATGTCATCCCCGCGAAAGCGTGCATGT